>NC_014614.1:0-12500 GCF_000196455.1 Acetoanaerobium sticklandii
TTTATCCACTGAGATTTTTTGTTATACAATTATTAATAAGATTATTTTCCACAGCAGATTTTATATTATAATTAAATTGCTAGCTGTGGATTAATTTGTTGATTACTTTGGAGGAACTTTTTTATGGATGCTGCTTCTTTATGGGAAAAGATTTTAAATGTATACAAGACTCATATAACAAAACAATTCTATGAGTCATTTTTTTCAAGTATTGAGCCTGTAACTGTCAGAAAAAACAAGCTTATTCTTTTAGCACCTAATTACTTTATTAAAGAAGTAATTGAAAACAATCATCTCAACAACCTACATAATATAGCGAAAGATATAAGCTCTACTTCATATGAAATTCAAATCATATTGGATTTAGAAGAAATTACAGATATGTATTCAGATTCTGACTCTGATAATGGCAAAGACATTCGCTCTTACAGTCTTAATCCAAAATATACATTTGATACCTTTGTTATAGGAAACAGCAATAGATTCGCTCATGCTGCCTGCGTTGCAGTAGCTGAATCTCCCGCTAAAGCCTACAATCCTCTCTTTATATATGGAGGAGTAGGACTAGGTAAAACTCACCTTATGCATGCTATAGGGCATTATATAGTGAGTAATAATAAGAATTCAAAAATTCTTTATTTATCATCTGAGACCTTTACTAATGAGCTAATAAACTCTATTAAGGACGATAAAAATGAAGCCTTTAGAAATAAATATAGAAATGTAGATGTTATTTTAGTAGATGATATCCAGTTCATAGCTGGTAAAGAGCGTACTCAGGAGGAATTTTTCCATACATTTAATGCTCTTCATGATGCAAATAAGCAAATTATAATTTCAAGTGATAGAACTCCAAAAGAGATTCCTACTCTTGAGGATAGGCTTAGATCTAGATTTGAGATGGGTCTTATCGCTGATATTCAGCCACCTGATTTTGAAACTAGAATAGCTATACTTAGAAAAAAAGCCCAAGTTGAAAATAGAGATATTCCTAATGAGGTAATGGTTCATATAGCTAAAAATATAAAATCAAACATAAGAGAATTAGAAGGAGCACTTGTTAGAGTAATAGCATATTCTGATCTTACTAAGGAAGAAATAACCTATGAGCTTGCTTGTGAAGCACTTAAGGATATTTTTCAATCCTCAGCAAATAATGAGCTTAATTCCTCAGCTATTAAAGAAAAGGTAGCTCAGATATTTTCTGTGAAAATGGAAGACTTCCAGTCTAAGAAAAGAACCAGAGCCATTGCATATCCTAGACAGATAGCTATGTACCTGTGTAGAGAGCTCACTGATATGTCTCTTCCTAAAATAGGAGAAGAATTTGGTGGAAGAGATCATACAACAGTAATTCACGCATGTGACAAGGTAGCTTCAGATATAGAAAAAGATGAAGATATAAAAAATAAAATCAATAGAATAATAACTGACCTGAAAAATTAGTTCCAAAAAGCTGATAAAGGAGTAATTTGTTTATTCAAGTTATTCCTTTCTTTATTGAAACTTATCCACAGGGTTATACATTTTTGTAGCTGCTTTTAATATTAAAGTGTATGTACTTATCCACAAATTAACACTCCCTATTACTATTACTACTATATTTTTTGTAATTAATTATATATATTTATAGGAGGCAAATCGTGAAAATAACAGTGAATCAAAACGAACTGCAAAGTGCAATAAACATGACATTAAAAGGAGTGTCTAATAAAAATACCATAGAGATATTAAAAGGTATTTTGTTTGAAACCTATGAAGGAAAGCTTATGCTTACTTCTAACAATCTTGAAATAGGAGTTCAGACAGTTATAGATGCTGATATTCAAAGAGAAGGAAAGGTAGTAATCGATGCAAAGATTATTTCTGATATAGTAAGAAAACTTCCTTCATCAGATGTTTGTTTAGATGTAGACGAGACTCATATAGTAAAAATAAGCTCAACTTCTTTAGAATTTAATATCAAAGGCTTTAGTGGGGAGGATTTTCCTATTCCTGTTTCTATAGAAGAAAACTACTATAAAGAGATTTCAAGTGATATTTTTAAAGAAATGGTTAGAAAAACTTCATTTGCTGTATCTCTAGACGAAACTAAGCCTCTTCTTATGGGAGAGCTGATTGAATTTAAAAATAACAGTATTAATATGGTTGCTATAGATGGATTTAGACTAGCTATAAAATATATAAAAGACGATAATTTTGTAACTGATTCAAAAATCATAGTACCAGGCAAAACTCTTGTGGATATAAGTCGTATGATTCCACCTAGTGTGGATAAAATAAAGCTGGGCTTTGATGAAAAGCATGCATCTTTTATAATAGGGGAAACAATTCTAACTACGAGATTGCTTGAAGGCGAATTTATAAATTATTCCCAAATAATTCCAAAGGAATTCAGCACTAAGCTTAAAATTCATACTAAAGATTTTCTTTATGCTCTAGATAGAGCTTGCCTAGTTGCTAAGAACAATCTTATAAAGATAGACATATCTGATGATAATTTAAAGATTTCTTCAAAAAACGATGAAATTGGAAATTTGGAAGAAAATATATTTATTGAGCTTGAAGGTAGTAATCTAGAGATAGCTTTTAATGCTAAATACTTTATGGATGCTTTAAAAACTATAGATGAAGAATATATAAGCTTGGAATTAAATACTAATGTAAGTCCGTGTATATTAAAGCCTTATGATGATGACAGCTATACCTATCTGCTTCTTCCTGTGAGAATCTAGTCCTAAAATTAGGCTAAAGCATATGAAAAATCCAGATTAATACCTGGATTTTTTTTATTGTTAATATACTTATAAGATTACTATAGTTGTGTTATAATATTAAGATGGCTTTAAAAGGAGGAATTGTAATGAAAGAGATTAAATTATACACTGAGTATATAAAGCTAGATCAATTTTTAAAGCTAGTTAATGAAGCTGCTAGTGGTGGAGAAGCTAAAGTAATGGTACTTGCCTCAGAAGTTAAATTAAACGGGGTAGTAGAAATTCAGCGTGGAAAAAAAATTAGGCCTGGAGATATAGTTAGTGTAGAAAATAGAAGCTATAAAGTTATATAAAAGAGGTCAATTATGCTTATTAACAACATCACTTTATCTAATTTTAGAAATTATTCCAAAGCGGAAGCAAATTTTTCCGAAAATCTCAATCTTATAATAGGTAAAAATGGACAAGGAAAAACTAATTTGATAGAAGCCATATATATGCTTTCTCTAGGAAGATCATTTAGAACTAACAAAGATAAAGAAATGATGATGTTCGATGCCCTAAATACCTACATAAGCTCTGAGATTACAGCTATGGGCAGAAATTATAAAATAGAGATTAAGCTAGGTAAGGATATAAAAAAAGCAGTTAAGATTAATTCTATTCCTATAGAAAAATTAACTGACCTGCTTGGAATAATTAATATAGTAATTTTTTCTCCTGAGGATTTAAAGCTTGTAAGAGAAGGACCAAAAGAAAGAAGAGGCTTTATGGATAGAGAAATATCCCAGCTTCGTCCAAATTACTATTCACTTATTCATAAGTATCAGAAGATTTTGGTTCAAAGAAACAATCTTCTCAAAAATACCAAGATAGATGAAAATTTGCTGGATGTATATGATGAGCAGCTAGCTATAGTATCTCAAAAGATAATGGCTTATAGGAAAGAATTTATAGATAATATTACGCCTATAGCAAGTGCAAATCATTATAGAATTTCCTCAGGTAAAGAAAAATTAAATATAAAGTATTTACCTAATATAACTGCAAGTAGTGAAATAGAATTTGACAGTTCATATATTTTCAATAAATTTAAAACAAGCAGAGCTGAAGATATCAGAAGAAGAACTACTACGTCAGGACCCCATAAGGATGATATAGGGATATATTTAGGCGATATGGATCTTAGAAGCTTTGGTTCTCAAGGTCAAAAAAGAAGCGCTGCCATATCTTTAAAGCTTTCTGAGATTCAGCTGATTTTCGAAGAAAAAAATGAATATCCTGTGGTACTTCTCGATGATATATTTAGTGAACTTGATATATCACGTCAAAAAATGCTTATAGATAGCTTAAGTGAGATTCAAACTTTTGTAACTACAACTGAAGCTATTGATTTTAATAAAGAAGTAAAAACCTATCTCATTGAAAATGCGAAGGTAAGTTTGCTTTAGGAGGTTAGTATGGAAACAAATGAAAACAAAGTAAATCACGCCTATGGTGCCGAGCAGATACAGGTACTTGAAGGTCTGGATCCTGTAAGAAAGAGACCTGGTATGTACATAGGCTCGACTGGTTCAAGAGGGCTACATCACTTGGTTTATGAAGTAGTAGACAATGCTATTGATGAGGCTCTTGCAGGTCACTGTGACAAGATATACGTATCTATTGACCCTGATAATGGTATTACAGTTAAGGATAACGGAAGAGGTATACCAGTAGAAATCCATCCTAAGACTGGAAAAAGTACGGTAGAAACTGTACTTACAGTACTTCATGCTGGAGGAAAATTCGGTGCTGGAGGCTATAAGGTATCAGGAGGACTTCACGGAGTTGGGGTATCTGTTGTAAATGCTCTATCTAAAGAGCTTATTGTAGAAGTAAAAATAAATGGAAAAATATACAGACAAGAATTTGCTTATGGAGTTCCTCAGACAGAGCTTGAGATAGTAGGAGAGACTACTGAAAGAGGTACCTGTGTTAGATTCATGCCTGATGATGCAGTATTTGAAGAGACTCAATATAAATACGACACCTTAGAGCATAGACTTCGTGAGCTTGCATTTTTAAATAAAGGCATCCATATAACATTGGAAGATAAAAGAGAAGACCTTCAAAAAGTGAAGGAATTTCATTATACAGGTGGATTAGTTGAGTTTGTAAGATATATAAATAAAAATAAGTCACCTATTCACGATGATGTAATTTATTTTGAAAAAAAGCAAGGCGATTATACTGTTGAAATTGCAATGCAGTACACTGATGCATATGTAGAGAATGTATATTCTTTTGCTAATAATATAAATACTCATGAAGGTGGTATGCACCTTACAGGCTTTAAGACTGCTCTTACTCGTGTAATTAATGACTATGCAAAAAAGAGCAATTTCTTAAAATCTAAAGAAGATAACCTTATGGGTGAGGATATAAGAGAAGGCCTTACTGCTGTAGTTTCAATCAAACTACCTGATCCTCAATATGAAGGACAGACTAAGACAAAGCTTGGTAATCCTCAAGCTAGATCTGCAGTAGAGACTATTTCAGGAGATAATATTACGATATTTTTGGATGAAAATCCAGCTAGTGCTCGTATTATCGTAGACAAAGCTCTTCGTGCTCAAAGAGCAAGGGAAGCAGCTAAAAAAGCTAGAGAGCTTACTAGAAGAAAAAGTGTGCTAGAAAGTACATCTCTTCCTGGAAAGCTAGCTGACTGTGCAGAAAAAGACCCTGTAAAATCTGAGATATATCTAGTAGAGGGAGACTCTGCGGGAGGCTCTGCAAAGCAGGGAAGAGACAGAAAAACTCAAGCTATACTTCCTCTTAGAGGTAAGATACTAAATGTTGAGAAATCAAGATTAGATAGAATCCTTAGCTCAGATGAAATACGTAACATGATTACAGCTTTTGGCTGTGGTATAAGCAATGAGTTTGATGAAGAGAAGCTTAGATATCACAAAATAGTTATAATGACGGATGCCGACGTAGATGGTGCTCACATTAGAACTCTTATTCTTACTTTCTTCTTCAGATATATGAGACCTCTTATAGAAAAAGGCTATGTATATATAGCTCAACCACCTTTGTTTAGAATAAAAAAAGGAAGAAGAGAAGAATATGTATATAGTGACAAGGAATTAAATGAAAGACTTGAGGAAATTGGAAGAAGTAATCAAGTAGAGCTTCAAAGATACAAAGGTCTTGGAGAGATGAACGCGGAGCAGCTTTGGGATACTACTATGAATCCTGCTACACGAACTCTTCTTAGAGTTACTATAGAGGATGCATCTATGGCAGATGATATATTTAGCATGCTTATGGGAGATAAAGTTGAGCCTAGAAGAAACTTTATCCAAGAAAATGCTAAATATGTTAAGAATCTAGATGTATAGGAGGATAGACGATGAGTGAAGAAAAAAATGAAATGATAGATAAAATTGTAGATATTGAAATAGAAGACGAGATGCGAAAATCCTACATAGATTATGCTATGAGCGTAATAGTAGGAAGAGCTCTTCCAGATGTTAGAGATGGTCTAAAGCCTGTTCATAGAAGAATACTTTTTGCTATGAATGATTTAGGTCTTGTTCCAGAAAAATCCTATAGAAAGTCAGCTACTGTTGTCGGAGATGTACTAGGTAAGTACCACCCTCACGGTGATACTGCTGTTTATGATGCAATGGTAAAGCTAGCTCAAGATTTTTCAACTAGATACCCTCTTGTAAATGGACACGGTAACTTTGGTTCTATAGATGGAGACTCAGCAGCAGCAATGCGTTATACTGAGGCAAAAATGCAAAAGCTTACTTTAGAGCTATTAAAAGACATAGATAAAGAAACAGTGGATTTTACTCTTAACTACGATGAGAGATTGAAAGAGCCATCAGTGCTTCCTGCTAGATACCCAAATCTACTTGTAAATGGTTCAAATGGTATAGCAGTTGGTATGGCTACATCTATTCCTCCTCACAATCTTAGAGAGGTAATAGATGCAGTAGTAGAGCTAATTGACAATGAAGAAGCAACTGTTGAAGACATGATGAAGCATATTAAAGGGCCAGACTTCCCAACAGGAGCAACTATTATGGGCAAAGGCTCAATAAGAGATGCTTATATGACTGGAAGAGGTAAGGTAACAGTTAGATCAAAAGCCGATATAGAAGAACTTCCTAACGGCAAAAGTCAAATAATAGTAACTGAAATTCCGTACCAAGTAAATAAAGCTAGAATGATTGAAAAAATAGCTGATTTAGTTAAAGATAAGCGCATAGAAGGCATAACTGATTTAAGAGATGAAAGTAATAGAGATGGAATAAGAATAGTAATAGAGGTAAGACGTGATGTAAATCCTAATATTGTTTTAAACAATCTATACAAACATTCTCAGCTTCAAGATGTGTTTTCTATTATCATGCTATCACTTGTAAATGGCGAGCCTAAGGTACTAAATATAAGAGATATGCTAGTTCATTACTTAAATCATCAAAAGAACGTAGTTAGAAGAAGAACTGAGTATGACCTTAGAAAAGCTAAAGAAAGAGCCCATATACTAGAAGGACTTATTATTGCTCTTGACAATATAGATAGAGTAATCAAAATAATAAGAGGTTCTGACAATGGAAGTATAGCTAAAGAAAAGTTGACAGAAGAATTTGGTCTATCAGATATCCAATCTCAAGCTATACTCGATATGAGACTTCAAAGACTTACAGGCTTAGAGCGTGGTAAAATTGAAGAAGAATTTGCTGAGCTTATGAAAAATATAGCTTATTATGAATCTATACTTCAAGATCAAAGCATACTGCTTGGGATTATTAAAGACGAGATGCTTAAAATCAGAGAAAAGCACGGAGATAAAAGAAGAACTGAAATCACTGAGGCTGCTGATGAAATTAATATACTAGATACTATACCAGATGAAGAGGTAACAGTTACCTTTACACATTATGGCTATATCAAACGTATCCCTATGGATACTTATAAAGCTCAAAGAAGAGGTGGAAAAGGTATTACCTCTATGACTACAAGAGATGATGACTTTGTAGAGAAATTGCTTTTGACTACAAATCACTCTTTAATACTATTTTTAACTAATAGAGGAAGAATATACAGACTAAATGCTTATGAAATTCCTCAGTCAGGAAGAATAGCAAAAGGCACAAATATAGTGAATCTGATACCTCTTGAGAAAAATGAAAAAGTAACATCGTTTATTTCAATAAGAGACGTTCCAGCTGAAAACTATTTAGTTATGTGTACTAAAAAAGGTGTAATAAAGAAAACTCAGATATCTGAATTTAGAAAAAGCACTAGAAATGGTCTTATTGCTATATCTCTTAGAGAAGATGACGAGCTTATCAATGTTAAAACAACAGATGGTGAGCAAGACTTTATTATCGTTACAAAAAAAGGTATGGCTATATCCTTTGATGAAAAACAAGTAAGAGATATGGGAAGAGCAGCTATGGGTGTTCGTGCTATAAGATTAGCTCCTGATGATGAAGTAGTAGCTATGGAATTAGTGGATCCAAACAAACAATTACTTGTAATATCTGAAAAAGGCTATGGAAAAAGAACTAATACAAAAGACTATAGACTTCAAACTAGAGGTGGAAAAGGTGTTAAGACTTATAAAATTTCTGAAAAAACAGGAATTCTAGTTGGAGCAAAAGCCGTGTATAAAGACGAAGAAATAATGATAATAAACTCTGACGGCTCATTGATTCGTATGTCAGTAAACCAAATAAGCATACTATCTAGAGTAACTAGTGGTGTTAAGGTTATGAGAACTGATGAAAATTCTCTAGTAGTAGCCTTAGCTAGAATAGTAGTACCAAAAGAGGATGAAAATATTTAAATAAAAAACTATGCCAATTATAGCAATACAAATTGCTAATGAGTCCTAGAACATTGGTGTATAAAAATAAGTGAAAGCTAGAGCATTATCGATTGCTCTAGCTTTTTTTTGTCAATATACAGAATTTTTCCTTGATTGCATTAATTTTAGAGTTTTTACTGTTATATAATACATATGATTTTAAATTTGAAACTGTTTTAAAAAACTTTATTTACTGTTAATATAAAGTTAAAATAAGGGTAAATATTACTAGGCATATAGTTTTATAATAATAACATTACCGGAGGGGAACTATGGATGTATTTGTTGCTAGGCAGCCTATTTTTGATAGAAACAAAGCAGTAGTAGCCTATGAGCTTTTGTATAGAGATAGTGCAGCAAATTTTTTTAATTCGGAGATAGGTGCTACAAAGGCAACTTCAATACTCCTGTCAAATAGCTATTTTAATTTTGGAATAGAGATGCTATTGGAAGACAAAAGAGCTTTTATAAATTTTGATAAGGTTCTTATAAAAAATGAAGTTCCCTTGCTTTTAGATAAAAGTAAGATAGTAGTTGAGATATTAGAGGATGTTATTCCTGATAAAAATTTTATGACTAAACTAAAAGAATTAAAAAACAGTGGTTATACCCTTGCCTTAGACGATTTTACTATAGATTATCCATATAAAGAAATTATTGAAATAGTAGATATCATAAAAGTTGATTTTATGTTATCTTCAAAAGAAGATATAAAAAAAATTATCAAAAAATATTCTAATGGGAATAAAAAATTTTTAGCAGAAAAAATTGAGAATGTAGATGAGTTTAACAATGCTGTAAGTTTAGGCTATGATTATTTTCAAGGATATTTTTTCAGTAAACCCATTATGGTTCAGGGTAAAAAGATTGAAAGTCTTGAAATTAGCTATATTAAACTTACAAATGAAATAAATAAAGAAGAGCCAAATTACAAAATTATTGCATCTATTATTGAAAGTGATTTGGATATGAGCTATAAGCTACTTAAAATAGTAAATTCCTATTCACTATCTTCAAAGGTGAATTCTATTCCTCATGCCGTAAGTCTAATGGGTATATCAGAGCTTAGAAAATGGGCTTCTCTTGTTTTAATAGGAGAACTTTCATTTGGAAAACCTACAGAGATTCTTAGGCTTTCTATTTTGAGGTCTAAATTTGCGGAGCTTTTAGCAGAAAAATCATCTTACAAATCAAAAAAACATGAGCTAGCATTAGTAGGATTATTTTCTATGATAGATGTATTACTTCAAAAACCTCTAGATGCTATATTTTCTCAGCTTCATGTATCTGATGAAATAAAATTAGCAATAAAATTGGATTCAAGAAGTGAGTTTTATCCTATATACAAACTTGTTATGGATTATGAAATGGGTAACTGGGAAGAAATGGACAAGGATCTAAAATTATTAAATATTTATAGAAATATACCAGATATTTATATTCAAGCTGTAAAAACTACTGATGATATAGTAAAATTTATTAAAGAGTAAAATTTAGAATAAAAATTTGCAGTAAATAATAATAAAATATGTTTAGAACCTGAGATATATGGGGTATAAATAAAAAAGTTTGCTCTAATCTGAGATATTTTGTATATTGATTAAATAATAGTTAAATAAAAGGAGGATAAGTATATGTCAAAACAAAGTAAAGCGGGAATGTTTTTACTTGGAGGTATACTAGGAGCTGCAGCAGGTTTATTATTTGCCCCGAAAAAAGGCGTTGAGCTCAGAGAAAACTTATTTGAAAAAACTATGGATATATTAACGGATTCACAAGGCGTAAAAGAAGATATATGCAGTTGGATTTCAAATTTTCGTCATGATGAGGATATAGAAAGACCAGAAGAAGAAATAATAATTTCTAAGGATTTCACTTATAAAGAAGAGCCTCCAGTTGATATAAATTTAGAAATAAATAAAGAAACTAATTAAGAAGGAGGAACTAAAATGGAATTCAGGATTTGGGAATTAGGCATAGTTATGATAGGTCTTGGATTTTTAATAGTATGCATAAATCTTGCATTTACAATTAAAAATGTAGATAATACTGTTAAGAAGGTAGAACTTTTAGTTGATGATAATTTAAGCGAAATAGGACAGATTATAGGAAGCGTAGCTGGTATTACCACAAGCGTAGATACTATAGTAGGAAGTGCTACTAAGATAGTAGGCCTTGTTTCTAGTGCAAAAATTATTTCTAGTCTGGGAAAAAACAAAGATAGCAGGAGGGATTAAGCATGTCTGTAGTAATTAATAGCAGCTTTGACGCAGAAAAGAAAATATGGAATTTAAAGCTAGGTGGAGAAATAGATATCTATACCTCAAACAACTTTAAAGAAGAACTTCAAAAAATCTATCTTTCTGAAGAAACAGGCGATGTATATATAGACGCATCTGATTTAGAATACATAGATTCCGCAGGGCTAGGAGTCTTGATAGGTGCACTTAAGAGATTAAAGCAAAAAGACAAGGATATATATATAAGAGAAACTAAGCCAAACGTTAAGAAAATTTTTAATATAACAGGACTAGATAAAATTTTTAAGTTGGAGGGATAGAATTGGTTGAAATTAACTCAAATAATTTTGGAGTGACAAATGGTGAGACATATGACTCTATAAGTATGGCGCTTCCTAGCAAGCCTGAATATGTAGGGGTTGTAAGACTTACAGTATCTGCTATAGCAAATCGCATGGGATTTAATATAGAAGAGATAGAAGATATTAAGGTTGCTGTTGCAGAAGCCTGTACAAATGCTATCAAGCATGGATTAAATCAAGATTTTAACGTATGCTTTGATATTTTTGAAGAAAAAATTACCGTATCAATTAAGGATAATGGTAAAGGTTATAATACAGATGCTTTAAACGAGCCAGATTTAGAAGATCCAAAGGAAGAAGGAGGCTTGGGAATATTCATCATTAAGAGCTTGATGGATGAGGTTACTTTAAAATCAAGTGTAGGCCAAGGGACAGAAATTAAAATGATAAAATTCCTAGGAGATGGTAATTAATGGGAGATGTTGCTCAAAAAAAGGCAAAGTCATCTAAGTCTTCCCAAAAGCCATACGCAGGCTCAGCAAAATATAAGGATATTACAGATAAAGAATTATTTCTCATATATAGCGAGAACAAGGCTATAGAATTGAGAAATGAGCTAGTAAAAAGACATTTATATATTGCGGAGATTCTGTCCAAAAAGTTTTTAAATAAGGGAATAGAATATGAAGATATCTATCAAGTTGCTTCACTTGGTTTGATATTTGCCATTGAACGTTTCGATGTAAGTAAAGGTTTTGAATTTTCAAGCTTTGCTACGCCTACAATTATCGGAGAAATAAAAAAATATTTTAGAGATAAAGGTTGGTCTATTAGAGTTCCTAGAAGAATTCAAGAGCTTTCAAAAAAAGTAAATACAGCTAAATCCTATCTCCAACAAGAACTTCATAGAGTTCCCAAAATTGAAGATATTGCTAAATATTTAGATTGTACGGAAGAAGAAGTACTAGAGGCTATTGAAGCTTCTCATGTATACAAACCGAAATCACTCGACCTTTCTTATGATAATGAAGGTGATGACAAAGATATTTTATTATTAGATTTAGTTGGAGATGAAGACAAAAGCTTTAATATGATAGAAAACAAGGATTTTATAGAAAATGCCTTATCTAAACTCAATGAAATTGAAACAAAGATAATTAAAGATAGATTTTTTAAGAATAAAACTCAAATGCATGTAGCTAATGATTTAGGTGTTTCTCAGATGACAGTTTCGAGAATGGAGAAAAAAATATTAGCTAAGCTTAAAAAGGATTATGAAAAATCTCTCTATTAAATCAAAATTTAATTATTTATTATAAATCATCTGTAGCCGATATTATTTATATTATTAGCTACAGATTTTTTATTG
>NC_014614.1:317500-562500 GCF_000196455.1 Acetoanaerobium sticklandii
TATCATATATACGCTCTATAGGTGAGATTGTGATAGCTGATGTAAAAAGAGGAGACATAGGCTCTACAGCGGGGCTTTATGCAAAAGGGCATCTAAGCGGAGACTTTGAAGCTGATGTAGTAACTCTTAGTCCATATATGGGAAAAGATGCAATATCTCCATACTTTGATTTCTTTGCAAAGGACAAGGGAGCTTTTGTACTTGCAAAAACTTCAAATGAAGGGTCAAAAGATTTTCAAGATTTAATAATAGATGGACAGCCACTGTACATGAGTGTGTTTCAAAAACTAAAAGAGTGGAGCAAGGAAATCCCTGGGGATTACAAGTTTTCACCTCTAGGAGCAGTAGTAGGAGTAAATGAATTAAAGGATATAAAGGCTCTAAAAGAAAACAGCAAGGATACCTACCTGCTTATTCCAGGCTATGGAGCGCAGGGAGCGAATATTGAAGATATAAGAGCTCTAATTCAAGAAAATAAAAACGGAGTAATAAATGTATCTAGAGGATATACTGCTGGGATAAAAGAAAGTGATTTTAGAAAAGTTCTAAGCCAAAGAGCACAGCAGTTAGCAAAGGAGCTGTCTGAATGTATAAAATAATCTCTAATCAGCAGATTGGAAACGACTTTTATATAATGACAATAGAAGGAAGCTTTGAAGCAAAGCCAGGCCAATTTTATATGCTAAGAGGCATAGGCTCGTTTATGACTCTTTCTAGACCTATAAGTGTATTTGACGTAGAAGCGGATAAAATTGCTTTCATGTATAGAGTAGTAGGAGAAGGAACTAAGTACTTTTCAAAGCTAAAAGAAGGCGATGAAATAACTTTATATGGACCATACGGAAATGGATACCCAGTATCTGATTACAAGGATAAAAAAGTAGCTTTAATCGGAGGAGGAATGGGGATAGCACCTTTATTTTACCTTGCAAAGCAGCTTGATAATGCAGAGATTCATTTGGGACTAAATAGCAGAGATTTGACTGCTGAGCAAAAGCAGTATTTAGGTCAGCTTTACGCTACTCATGCACCGACTACTATACATATAGACACGGATATGAGCGAAAAGCTGGACTTTTCAAAGTATGATGCTGTCATGACCTGCGGACCTGAAATAATGATGTACAAGCTTACTAAAAAGCATGAAAATGTCTATGTATCACTTGAAAAATACATGGGATGCGCTGTGGGAGCTTGTCTTTCCTGTACCTGTGATGTAGCTGGAAAAAGAGTAAAGGTATGTAAGGATGGGCCTGTGTTTAAAGGAAGTGAGGTGAGCTATGACGATGCAATCAAATTACTTTAATCTAAGCTTCAAAAACCCTGTAATAGCAGCATCAGGCACCTTTGGCTTTGGTCAGGAATACAAAGCCTACTACAATCCATCAATTCTAGGAGGAATCTCAGCAAAAGGGATAACTCTGGAAGCTAGAAGAGGAAACTCAGGAATTAGAATTACTGAGACTGCTGGAGGAATAATGAACTCAATAGGACTTGAAAATCCTGGAGTAGAGTCTTTCTTAGCAGATGAACTACAGCAAATGAGCAATATAGATACAGTAAAAATAGCAAACCTAGGAGGCTCTACGCTAGAGACCTATATAGAAGGTGCTAAGCTAATAGAAGAGCATAACAAAAAAGTAAAAGCAAATGCATCTACGCTTCTTCACACAGCAGTTGATTTGGTTGAGCTAAATATCTCATGTCCAAATGTAAAAGAGGGCGGGATAGCTTTTGGAATCACCTGCGAAGGGGCAGAAAAAGTAGTAAGGGAAGTAAGAAAAGTTCTTAGTGTTCCTATGGCTGTAAAGCTTTCACCAAATGCAGAAAATATAGTAAATGTAGCAAAAACTTGTGAATATGAAGGAGCAGATGGCATCTCGTTAATCAACACCTTTTCTGCCCTTAAAATAGATATTAAAAAGAGAAGACCAGTATTTGACAATGTGTATGCAGGACTGTCAGGGCCAGCTATAAAGCCTATAGCATTAAAAATGGTGAGAGAGGTATCTAAAGCAGTAAAGGTGCCTGTTATAGGTATGGGAGGCATAACTACAGCAGAGGATGCTATAGAATTTATCATGGCAGGAGCTCACTTGATACAATTTGGAACGGCTTCATTTATCAACCCTTATGCAGGAAAAGATATAGTTGAAGGGATAGAAGCCTTTATGAAGGAAGAAAACATTAAATCACTAGATGAAATAAGGGGGATAATATAAATGATAGAATTACTAAAGCAAACTGATGCACTACTTGAGGGACATTTTTTACTATCTTCAGGCAAGCATTCAAATAGATATGTGCAATGTGCAAGAATACTTCGCTACCCAGATAAAGCGGAGGCTATATTAAAGCCAGTAGCTGAAAAGCTAAAGGAAATGAAGATAGATTTACTAGTTGGACCAGCAATGGGAGGAATCCTAGTAGCTTATGAGCTAGGCAGACAGCTAGGAATAGAGGCTATATTTACTGAGAGAGTAGATAATATTATGGCTCTAAGAAGAGGCTTCGAGGTAAGTGAGGGAATGAATATAGTAATCTGCGAGGATGTAGTAACTACTGGAAAATCATCAATGGAAGTAAAAGCTCTGCTAGAATCAATGGGAGCAAAAGTAATAGCTATAGCATCTATCATAGACAGAACAAATGAAGAGCTAGAGCTTCCACTTATCAGCTCACTAAGAGTAGAAATAGATACCTTTGATGCAGATGATTGTCCACTTTGCAAGCAAGGAACTCCTGTAGTAAAGCCTGGAAGTAGAAAAATGGACTAATTAAAAATATATTTTACAAATATTTCTCCTATGATATAATTAAATTAAACTTACCCCAAGGGGGTATAAAATAGACCAGCTAGTAATAGTCAAGGAAAATAATTAAAAAAATTTTTAAAAATAAATGGCACAGTAAGTAACGCTCAAATAAATCCGAACGTTAACTGTTTTAAGTGGGAATATTTTTATTAAGCACTTTGCAATGAAGGCTTTGATTCTAAGAACATCCTTTTATGAATTTTAGGATTTCTAATTTCATAAGGTTTTTGATTTTTTAGAACTGAGAAAATGTATCTCAAAAGTTTATTCATAACAGCAACAAGTTTAACTTTTTTCTTTTTCTTTCCCAAAGAAATATGATAATACTCATATATAACTTGATTTATCGGTACTTTATTTTTGTTAGTGCGAATAGAAGCCAGAGCAATAGCATATAATGCTCTTCTGCCTACTTTTGTTCCTCGTTTAGACATTTTATTACAATCACTACTGAAGTTACCAGATTGATTTATACCAGGATCTATGCCAAAAAAAGCAACAAGTTGTTGAGGTTTGCAAAATTTATCTATATTACCAATCTCAACTAGTAAAGTAATTGCAGAAATATCTCCAATCCCTTTAAAAGTTTTTAAAAGTTCAAGGTTGTATTTAAAGATATTTGCAAATGAACAACCATCAAGGTACTCAAAGATTTCTTTAGTTATGCTTTGAAGTTGGTGTGAGTAAAATGTGAAACTTTCATAAAAACGGTTAACTTTGGATTGGAATAGAAGTGAATTAATCCCTATGACAGCAGCACTTTTAGCTATGTCCATAAGTTGTTTGAACTTCTTAGTTGCCCACTTAACCCCTCGTTTAGAGGACGTTACAAGCATATTAATTACTTCATTTTCACAAGCATCCAAAAGATGTTGAGGTGTAGGATATTTTGTAATAAACATAAGAGGCGTTTTGCCAGTTAAATCAGCAAATGCATCTTGTAGTCCTGGGTAATGAATATAGATATTATTTGAAAAAGTTTTTTTAAGGTTTGCCTTTAAATCAACTACTTTGTAATACTCTCGCACTAAAAACTTAAGATGTAAAAATTCTTCACAAGTAAATGAAGAAGTCTTCACATTATCGAATTTACAAATCTTTGCGATAGAAAGAGAATCTAATTTATCATTTTTTACTTTTCTTATATTCGAATTCTTGTTAGAATTAGTTATCAATGGATTTATTACACGTATATCCACTTGATTATTTACAAGGAAATGAAGAAGAGTAAGATGATATATTCCCGTGGATTCACAAAATACTTTGGGACTATCACCTAACTCTTCTTCAATTTTTTGTAGAAAAGTAAGCAACTTGTTGAATCCGCAAAGAGTGTGTTCAATCCTAAGATTCTTTTGATAAATATCGCCGTCAGGCTTTAGTGCAGAAACAATTGAAAAATTTGCAGCAATATCAATGCCTACAACAGGTAAGTGGTAATAGTTAGACATAAATAGTCTCCTTTCAAAATGAAAGAGTAATAATAGTGAGTCAATTAACCTTGTAAGTGACACGAATAATTCTCCAAGATCAGTAAAATCAAAGAGAAATTCAACCAGCTAAATCAAAGAATCTCACTGTTATGCAAGCTAAGTTACGAATATATACTCGATAGGAGTTATTCAAGGAGGCATCGCATATTCTCTTCATGAGATAACTATAATATAAAAATTAGAGTTGGTTAAGGGGCTCAAATTATTTTTGATAACAAACAATATTAAGAAATGAGGTTAAGAATATTCGTAAATAACTTATGAACTATTTCTAATCTAATTATACAAGGAGGCTATTATGAAAAAAACACTTTCAGTATTTGGAATGACTTGTCATAAATGCGTTGCCCATGTAAAAATGGCTTTAGAAGAGCTAGAGCAGGTAAAAAGCGCTGAGGTATCACTTCAAGAGCAAAGCGCAGTAGTTGAGCTAAATGAAGATGTAGCAGACGAAGTGCTTAAAAATGCGGTAGAAGAATTTGGATACGAAGTTAGAGAAATAAAATAATGCATTAAAACAACCCCCTGATATCATCTATTTAGATGATATCAGGGGGTTTAAGTTTAATGAACTGGAAGCTTAATAACTTGACCAGCTTTTAGTTTTAGCATTGGGTTAGAAATTTCTGGGTTTAATACTAAAATATGTTGCCAAGCGAAACCATGGTTCATAGCAAGTTCCATCATATGCATTTCACTTGTAACTGTGTAGTTCATAGTTTCCATTGGTTCAGGAACTATTACTTTACCATCTTGTGGCACTGGCACAGGCTCAGGCATAGGTTCTGGAGCAGGTGTAACAGGAGCTGTTTCATTTACAGTCATTCTAGGAACTAGTGTAGTAGAAATAGTACCCATTTTCTTAATATAGTTTACTAAGATTTCATCAAATGCTGCATATTCATTAACTGTAGCATAAGGCTTAAGCATAGTGTAATCGTCTCCACCAGCTGCCATAAAGTCATTAGTAACGAATAAATAAGCTTTTTCCATATCTACAGGAGAGCCGCCTATCATTAAATCACTTACTCTTGAGCCTGCAGGATTAGCAGTGTTAAAAGTAAATGTTATTCCAGCAACGTGAGGGAAGCCTCCGTTTTGCTCTGGATATTTAGAAAGTCCGTGCTCTAAAGCTGCTTTGATATCTTTTCCTTTTACTTCTTTAGTTACTAGATAATTTCCAAATGGGAAAGAAGTTACAATATGGTTCTTAGTGATGTCGCCAGCTTCGATAGAAGCACGAATTCCACCACCGTTAGTAAGAGCTACTTCAGCTCCAGTAGCATCTAGCATAGCATCAGCTACTAATTGTCCGAAGTTAGTTTCTTTAGTACGAACATTTTCTCTAGCTCCATCAAGCATAACTGTAGAAGTACCTATTTTTTCAGATAGGATTTCATTTAGTCCCTTATCTATATCAGCTAGAAGTGCTACAACATCTGGATGAGGAACTATATCTTTAGTATCAGCTGCAGCCATAAGCTTAGCGGATTTTTCTGTAACTTCGCCATTTGCGATTTTTAAAGTTACTATTCCAAAAGCTTTGTCATATTCGCCAGTACTAGCGATAAGAGTATTTTTTACCATACGGCCTTCTTCAAGTGTAGTATGGCTGTGTCCATCTATTACTAAATCGATGCCATCTACAGCTTCTGCAACTTTATCAGAAGTGTCATCACCTTGGTCTAGACCTAGGTGAGTAAGAGCTATAATAACATCTACATTTTCTTTTTCTAGAGCTTCTACAGATTTTTTAGCAGCAGCTATAGTGTCTGTAAAGTCTATTGTTTCTACGTTTTTAGGATTTGTTTTGTATGAAGTCTCAGGAGTAGAAAGTCCAAAGATACCTACCTTAAATCCATCCATTTCTTTTATAACATAAGGCTTGAAAACCTCTTTGCCTGATTTATCCATAACATTTGCAGATACGATAGGAAAGTTCATCATCTTCTCTAATTCCTGCAATCTAGCAAAGCCATAGTTAAAGTCGTGGTTTCCTGGAGTAAAAGCATCGATGCCCATAAGATTAAGAATCTTAACTATACTTTCGCCTTGGCTAAGTGTAGCTATAGGCTGACCATGAAGAGTATCCCCAGCATCTAGCATAAGCACGTTTGGATTTTCCTTTAATAAATCTTGCTTGTACTGAGCAATACGGTCAAAACCTACACCTGTTACTACTCCATCTTTCTCCACTGATTTAACTCTGGCATGAGTATCATTGAAATGAAGGATAACAAGCTCTTTTGCATCGTCAGCAAAAGCAGAAATAGGATTAAATAATACAAGAGAAAGTACCATAGTAATACTTAAAGCAAGTGACATAAATCTTTTGTTTCGCATAAAACCCTCCTTATTATAATAATATTATTGCGAGGAATTAATTTACCCCGCTATATAATTATAGACCAAATATCCGTCAAATAAACATATAAATGTAAAATTAGCTTTAATTTTTTGAATTTTCTTTTAAACTGTAAAGCCCGCTTCTTCAAAGGTATACATATTTTTGTAGGTGAAGTTAGCCGCTTCGATAATATTAAAGCAAAGTGCAGCGCCAGAGCCTTCGCCTAGTCTCATGTCCATCTGAAGCATAGGTGAGAGCTCAAGTAAATCAAAAGCTTTTTTTGAGGCAGGCTCAGCAGAAAAATGTGATGGAATCATATAAAGCTTTGATAGGGGATTAAGCTTGATTGCAAGTATAGCTGAAGCATAAGAAATAACTCCATCTAGTACTACAGGAATATTTCTGCTAGCACATGCTAGGATAGCTCCTGTCATGGCACCTATTTCAAAGCCTCCGACCTTAGCAAGTACGTCGATAGGGTCATTTTTATCAGGAGCATTAAGCTCGATAGATTTTTTAATTACATTTGCTTTATGTATTACGCCCTCGCTGTTGAGTCCAGCACCTATACCAGTTACTTCTATAGGCTCATAATTTCCGTAAACTGATATGATAGCGCTAGTAGGCGTAGTATTTGCTATACCCATTTCACCTACTCCTATTACTCTGTAGCCAGCATCTATTAGCTTGTTAGTTTCTTCTATGCCTATTTCAATAGAAAAAATCGCTTCATCATAGCTCATAGCAGGTCCTTTTGCCATATTAGAAGTGCCTTTTCTTATTTTTCTGTTGATTACACCTGGAAGAATTTCGTCGCAGTTTACACCTACATCTACACCGTAGACATCAGCATTTGCAAATCTAGCTAGAGCACCTACTCCAGTTATTTTTCTCACGTAATTTGGAATTTGAATTTTAGTTATTTCCTGAGCATTTGGAGCTACTCCTTCTTCATATACTCCGTGGTCACCAGCAAAAGCTATTACAGCTTTTTTAGTAGTGTCATAAAATTCCTGTCCATATATACCAGCAAGCTGAATTGATATTTCTTCTAGCT
The DNA here is from genome assembly GCF_000196455.1 of Acetoanaerobium sticklandii. Taxonomy (NCBI): domain Bacteria; kingdom Bacillati; phylum Bacillota; class Clostridia; order Peptostreptococcales; family Filifactoraceae; genus Acetoanaerobium; species Acetoanaerobium sticklandii. The sequence continues at coordinate 325,214 of NC_014614.1, forward strand.
TTCCTAGACTGCCCTTAGGCTTTATGAGTAAATCTTGTCTTTCCTGTGCTTTTTTCATCATTTCTTCGTCCAAATTTGTTATACTAGCGATAGTACTCTTAAAAAGTTCCATTAATTTACTCCCCTTGTCCCGTATATTTAACGCAAATGATTTGCATCTTTATATTTATTATACTACCGTTAGTCAAGCATGAAAATGGGTAAAAATTAATCAGCGAGGTGAGAAAATGAAACTATATCAAGAAAATAATAAAGTAATAATCGATAAAATCAAAGATTTTGAACCAAAGCATATATTTGAGTGTGGGCAGTGCTTCAGATGGGATAAAGAGGAAGACGGCTCCTACACAGGAGTAGCAAATGGAAAAGTTCTTAATGTAAAGCTAGAGGGAGACACTCTAATACTAGACAACACAAATCTAGATGACTATCATAGAATCTGGCATAACTACTTTGACATGGGTAGAGATTATTCTGCTATAAAAGCAGAACTTGCTCAGATGGATGAACATCTCTACAATGCAACTATATTTGGTCAAGGAATGAGGATTTTGAATCAAGATACCTTTGAAATTGTTATTTCCTTTATAATATCAGCCAGAAATGCCATCCCTATGATAAAAAGAAGCGTGGCATTCTTATCTAAAGCTCTAGGAGAGGAAATCGGAGAATATAGAGGAAAGAAGTATTATGCTTTTCCGACTCCAAAAGCTCTTTCATCTTGTGATGAGCAAGTACTGATTGATTCAAAGGTGGCTTTTAGAAAAGGCTATATAAGAGATGCAAGCTATATCCAGCATTCACTTCAAATGGATATGTATAAGCTAAGGAATCTGCCTACAGATATGGCAAGAAAAGAGCTAATGACAATTCCTGGAGTTGGGCCAAAGGTTTCAGATTGTATTTTGCTGTTTGGACTTTCAAAATACGATGTATTTCCTGTAGATGTGTGGGTACAAAGAGTAATGCATGAGTTTTATATTGAAAAAGAAATGAAGGACCTAAAGAAAATTAGAGAGTTTGGAATAGATATGTTTAAAGACAAATCTGGAATAGCTCAACAATATTTATTTTACTATGCTAGAGAAAAGGGGATAGGGAGGAAGTAAAAATGACATTTACGATATTTTTTGCCATTTTAGCTATCTTTGTATCTCTGCTCATATTCTTTGAAAATCGTGACCCTGCTAAGACTATAAGCTGGCTGCTGGTCATGATTTTTTTGCCTGGTATTGGCTTTGTGCTCTACTTGTTATTTGGTGAAAATTTAAGATCATCTAAGGTCAAGAAAACCAAGGTAGCAGTTGCAAAATTTTTAAACAGTCAAGACATAAAGGGCATGATAAGTCTGCAAATATTAAGTGCAACACAAAAGCAAGCTTTAAAAGACAATGTCATGTTTCACGATTTAGAATCTGAGGGTAAAAAGAAGGTAATGCAGCTGATACTAAACTCAGAAAGATCTCCTTTTACTTTAAATAACAAAGTAGATATATATACAGATGGGCTTGATAAATTCGAGCAGATGTTAAAAGATATCGAAAATGCAAGAAGCTATATTCATTTGGAATACTTTATAGTGAAAAACTCTGAAATAGGAAAAAAACTCAAGGATGCGCTTATAAAAAAAGCGAAGCAGGGAGTGAAGGTTAGATTTATATATGATGAAATAGGGAGCTTCAGGCTCATATTTCATCCTGATTTTGCGAGAGAGATGAAATCGGCAGGAATTGAATTTCGCCCATTTATTCATATTCATTTCCCTTATATTCATAGGAAATTTAACTACAGGAATCATAGAAAAATCTGCGTAATAGATGGAGAAATAGGCTATATAGGAGGCCTCAATATAGGAGATGAGTATGTTCACGAAAATAAGAAATTTGGATTTTGGAGAGACACCCACCTTCGCATAGAGGGAGAGTCTGTATATATGCTCCAAACGATATTTTTAGTAGATTACTATATTGGCAGTGGACAAAAGCTAAATCAGCAGGAATTATTTCCTTCTATGGCATATAAAGGAGATTCTCTTATTCAAATAGTATCTTCAGGTCCTGATAATCAGTATGAAAGTATCTACAATGCTTATTTTTCATCTATAGCCCATGCTAAAAATACAATATATATAGAAACACCTTACTTCATACCTGACGACGCTCTGCTTACAGCACTTAGGACAGCAGTACTTTCTAGTGTAGATGTAAGGATAATATTTCCCTCATTTCCAGACCACAATGTAGTCTACTATGCATCCTTGTCGTATTTAGAAGAGCTTTTGGAGCTAGGATGCAAAGTATATCTCTATGAAAAAGGCTTTATTCACTCTAAGATGATTTTAGTTGATGAGGAAATAGCTTCTGTAGGTACTGCAAATATGGATATAAGAAGCTTTATGATTAACTTTGAGGTCAATGCTTTCATATATGATGAGCCTACAATTTCAAGGCTATATGAGATATTTGAAGCTGACATAAAGGACTCTAAAGAGCTTCTTTATTCAGATTTTAAAGCTCGTCCTATTGTTCAAAAAATCGCAGAATCAGCTGCTAGACTATTTTCGCCGATATTATAAAAAAAATCAAAAAAAGGACTTGAAAAAAATTCAAATATTATATAACATATACTATGTAGTAGCACTCGATATAAAAGAGTGCTAACATTTAAACTAAAATTAAGCGCAAAGCTAGTCTTTGCAATAAAGCATCCCTTTATAGGGAGTATTAAATAATATTATTTAGGAGGGAATGTTTATTATGAAAATCAGACCATTAGCAGACAGAGTGGTAATTAAGATGGTAGAAGCAGAAGAAAAAACTAAAAGCGGTATCGTACTTCCAGGAAGTGCAAAGGAGCAGCCACAAATGGCTGAGGTAGTAGAAGTAGGACCTGGTGGAGTAGTTGACGGCAAAGAAATCAAGATGGAGCTAAAGGTAGGAGATAAAGTACTTTTCTCTAAATACGCAGGAACTGAAGTTAAATTAGATGGACAAGAGTTCACTATATTAAGACAAAGCGATATTTTAGCTGTAGTAGAATAAGAAATTTCACAAATAAAACAATCATAAGAGATTAATCATAAAAAAGTAACTTGATTATAAATTAGGAGGAGTAATATAAGATGGCTAAAGAAATTAGATTTTCAGAAGAAGCTAGAAAAGCTTTAGAAATTGGCGTTAATAAGCTTGCAGATACAGTAAAAGTAACTATTGGACCTAAAGGAAGAAACGTAATTTTAGATAAAAAATTCGGTTCACCACTTATTACTAACGACGGTGTAACTATAGCAAAAGAAATCGAATTAGAAGATCCATATGAAAATATGGGAGCTCAGCTAGTTAAAGAGGTTGCTACTAAAACTAACGACGTAGCAGGCGATGGTACTACAACAGCAACACTTTTAGCTCAAGCAATAATCAGAGAAGGTCTTAAAAACGTAGCTGCTGGTTCAAACCCTATTCTGCTTAGAAAAGGTATCCAAAAAGCTGTAGATACAGCAGTAGCAACACTAAAAGCAAATTCTAGAACAATTGAAAATAAAGAGTCTATAGCTCAAGTTGCAGCTATTTCTGCAGGAGACGATGAAATCGGTAAATTAATTGCTGAAGCTATGGAAAAAGTAGGAAATGACGGAGTTATAACTGTAGAAGAATCAAAATCTATGGGAACTACTCTTGAAGTGGTTGAAGGTATGCAGTTTGATAGAGGATATGTATCTGCTTACATGGTAACAGATGTAGAAAAAATGGAAGCTACTCTTAGCGAGCCTTACATCCTAATCACTGACAAGAAAATTTCTAATATCCAAGAAATCCTTCCAATACTAGAGCAAATAGTACAACAAGGAAGAAGACTTCTTATCATTGCTGAAGATGTTGAAGGAGAGGCTTTATCTACACTAGTTGTAAACAAATTAAGAGGAACATTTGAAGTTGTTGCTGTTAAAGCTCCAGGCTTTGGTGACAGAAGAAAAGCTATGCTAGAAGATATTGCTATCCTTACAGGTGGAAGAGTGATTTCTGAAGAAATCGGCTTAGACCTTAAAGAAGCTACATTAGATATGCTAGGAAAAGCTACTACAGTTAAAATCTCAAAAGAGAACACAACTATAGTAAACGGAGCTGGGGAAGAAAAGGCTATCAAAGATAGAATAGCTCAAATCAAGAGACAAATCGAAGAAACTACTTCTGAATTTGATAAAGAAAAGCTTCAAGAAAGACTTGCTAAGCTTTCTGGTGGAGTAGCAGTTATCGAAGTAGGAGCAGCTACTGAAACAGAACTAAAAGAGAGAAAACTAAGAATGGAAGATGCTCTAAATGCTACAAGAGCAGCAGTTGAAGAAGGTATAGTACCTGGAGGAGGAACAGCTCTAGTTGCAGTTATGGATGAAGTAGAAGCTCTAATTAAAGATGAGCAGACAGCTGAGACTAAAACTGGTATTCAAATAGTTCTAAAAGCTCTTCAAGAGCCACTTAAGCAAATCGCTATAAATGCAGGACTTGAGGGTGCTGTAATTGTTGAAAACGTAAGAAAATCAGATAAAGACCATGGATTCGATGCTCTAAACGAGCAATATGTAAACATGATTGATGCTGGTATTATTGACCCTACTAAGGTAACTAGATCAGCTCTTCAAAATGCAGCATCAGTTGCAGCTACACTTCTTACTACAGAAGCAGCAGTAGTTGAAATCAAAAGTGATGAACCAGCTATGCCAATGGGCGGCGGAATGCCAGGAATGATGTAATCAGTTATTTATATCAAATAAATAGCTCTAGTATTGAAACTTATAACTATATAGATAATCATAAAAATAAAGGTGCGGGAATTTCCGCACCTTTTATAATATATGAAATTACAGATATGATATAATTGCTATATTAGTATAGATATAGAATGAGTGGATACTTGATTATTTATAATTAGTTTAAATAAATTATGCTATTATATATTTCATTGATAGGGCATTTGAATATGGAGGAATTATGGATAAGAAATTTTTGATAGATATGCTAAACAAAGTGAAAACAGATGAAATAGATATTGATACAGCCGCAGAAAAGCTGAGCAGTATTTCGTATGAGGATATAGGGTATGCAAAGGTGGATCATCACAGAAGCCTTAGAAACGGTTATCCTGAAGTCATATACTGTGAAGGCAAGACCAAGGAACAGATAGCAGGAATCATGGAAAAGCTTCTAGAAAAAAACAGCAATATCTTAGGAACTAGATTAGACCAGCAAAGCTATGAGTATCTTAAGGAAAGGTTTAAAGATTTAGAATATCACAGTATGTCTAGGGTTATGACTCTAAAGGTCAAGGAAATAGAAATTAAAGGCAAGGGCGAAATTGCGGTAGTAACAGCGGGTACTTCGGATATGTATGTAGCAGAAGAGGCAGCTATAACAGCCGAGTTTTTAGGCAATAAAGTGATTCGCATCTATGATGCTGGCGTGGCTGGAATTCACAGACTGCTATCAAAGCAAGATGAGCTTAGAAGATGCAGAGTAGTAATTGCAGTTGCTGGTATGGAAGGGGCACTTCCGAGCGTTCTTGGAGGCTTAGTTGAGGTGCCTGTTATAGCAGTTCCTACCTCAGTGGGATACGGTGCAAATTTTGGAGGACTTTCAGCTTTACTTACTATGCTAAATTCCTGTGCATCAGGGCTTAGCGTAGTAAATATTGACAATGGGTTTGGAGCGGGATATCTAGCGAGCACGATAAATAGACTATAAATAAAAAGTAGTAGCTGATCTATAATGAAAAACACTTAAAAAAATAAGTATAATGTAGAAGTATATAAAGCAATTGTAGTAGGAGGATTTTAAATGAATTTATATTTGGATATAGTAGGAGGCATATCAGGTGATATGATGCTTTCCTCGCTTCTTGGACTAGGAGTAAATTACGATAGGTTTATAGAAGTAATGAGTACGCTTTCAATTAGCGATGAATTTGAAATAAGCTTAAGTCAAGCTTCAAAAGGAGCAATAGGGGGAAATAAGGTTGATGTAATTTTAAAAGAGGATTCTTCTTTTGTGCATAGAAATCTTAGCGATATTATTAATATCATAGATAATTCTGGAATATCTTCTAGAGCAAAATACATGGCTAGAAAAATATTTACAGTGTTGGCAGAGGCAGAGGCGAAGGTTCATCTTGCTAAGGTAGAAGATGTACATTTTCACGAAGTAGGAGCTGTTGACTCTATAGTGGATATTATAGGAACTGCTGTTCTAATAGATATGCTTGATATTGAGACTATATATTGCAGTGAGATACCACTTGGAAGTGGATTTACTTGGTCCCAGCATGGGAAGATACCTCTTCCAGCACCAGCGACTCTCAATCTACTAGAAGATATGAAGGTTAGATTGACCAATCTTCAGGCTGAAACAGTGACACCTACAGGAGCTGCAATATTAAAGGGGTTAAATGCTAAACAAGCCTCAAATCTCAGCATGATGATTAAGAAAACCTCTATAGGATGCGGGACGAAGAATTTTGATATACCAAATATCCTAAGAGCTATTTTATTTCAGCCAAACGATTATTATATAAGAGAAAAATTGGCTGTATTATCTTGTAATCTAGATGATATGACCGGAGAGCTTATGGGTAACGCTATGGAAGAGCTTTTTGACGCGGGTGCTCTAGATGTTTGGTTTTCTCCTATAATGATGAAGAAAAGCAGACCAGCCTACAAGCTTGAGGTGCTTACAACCATGCATCAAAAAGAAGCTATATCAAAGGCTATTTTTGAGCAGACCACAACTCTTGGAATAAGAGAGCAGATAATCGATAGAAAATCACTAAAAAGAAAAATAAGATCTCAAAAAACAGAGCTAGGCAGTATCAGAATTAAAGAAGCTTATCTTGGAGACAAAAAAATAAATCAAAAACCAGAGTTTGAAGACCTCAAAGCTTTGGCAAAAAAGAAGGGCGTAACAGTTAGAAGCCTTAATATAAAATAGCAAAATTCATTATAGAACCCACTATTTTATATATAGAAAAAGTCAAAGTTTCTTCTAAAGCAATTTTTACAAAATTTCCATATATTTGTGTTATAATCATGAGATAGGTGATAAGAAAGCTATAATTTGAACCTAGTAATTGATAAAGGGGGTCTTTAAGTGCTAGTAATATACAGCGATAAAATCGTACAAAATGATGCAGTTATAAGTGGTTATATTCATATAGCAGATGGCAAGATCCAGAAAATAGATGAGAAATCATCCTTAAAAGACTATATAGATATGACAGGAAAGTATATCCTGCCAGGTCTTATCAATATAAAAAGTGAGCATATATCTAGAGAAAATCAGATTAAATTAAATAGCAGATTTCCTTTTGCAAAGATCTTCAGAGAAGTTGAAATAAAATATGCCTCAGCAGGAATAACTACATTGTTTCACTCTATTCCTCTAGTAAATGGCAGATACAGAGAAGACTTTACTACTGGCCCGAAGATGGCAAAAGATATAAAAGAGCTTTCTAAACGTTCCAATCTCATTGACCATAGAATTCACATGGCATTTCAGCTTGGCTTTATTCAGAGCATGGATAAAATAAAAGAGATGCTAGAATCAAATCTCTTGGATTATATTTCATATTCAGGCTATTGCAGAAGTGAGGAAGAAAGATATAGAGAGATTTATTATGAGGATTATATCCAAAGAGTAATGGGCCTAAGTGAAGCTACCTGCAAGAGAATGGTAGAGAGAGTAAGAGAGCTAAGAAGTGAATCGAATCTAGAAGAGCTAGCATATATGCTAAAGTACGCTCACTACAAGGGCGTAAAGGTAGGAACCTCTGAGCTAAGCGTAATTAAAAAGCTAGAGTTTTTAGAACAGCAGGGCATTAATATAATTGAAAATCCGTCGCTTGAAGAAGCATTAAATTTAGATTCAGGCTCTGATAAAATGATTATGATGGACATTTTATCTCTTAGCAAGCAGCTTAATAAAACCTATCAGGATCAAGTGGTGTCAGCTATTAGGACTGGTCATATAGATATACTTTCTTCTGATATGAGAGCGCACGACATATTGGCATTTGTATTTCAGCTAGCTCAGGACCTTGGATTAGAAAAAGCAGTATCGCTTGTCACTTCAAATCCAGCAACTGCACTTAAGCTAAAGGACAGAGGACAAATCAAGGAAAGTCTAAGAGCGGATTTAATAGTAGTAGATATCCTAGATGAAGTACCTGTAGTTGAAATGACTATATCAAATGGAAAAATAGTATATAGAGCCAATTATTAATTCAGCCTTTAAAATATATATAAATATAAACAAAGGGGCTTTCGAAAACTAAAAAGTTTTCGTCAGCCCCTTTTAACATGGTTTAATTTTTGTATTGAAGCAGGTAAAGATTATGGTAAATGCCTTTTTGAGATAGAAGCTCGTCATGCCTTCCCATTTCTCTTATTTTACCTTTATGAAGCACGATGATATTATCTGCATGCTGTATAGTTGATAGTCTGTGAGCTACTACAATTGTAGTTCTGTTTTGGATTACCCTGGTGATAGCATCTTGGATTAGAAGCTCTGTTTGAGTGTCGATGTTTGATGTGGCTTCATCTAGTATCAAAATCTTAGGCTCATAGGCTAGAGCTCTAGCAAATGCAAGTAGCTGTCTTTCGCCAGATGAAAAGGTAGCGCCGTTTTCCTCTACATTGGCATCATAGGCTTTTGGAAGCTTATTTATAAACCTATCTGCATTCACAAATTTTGCGACTGCTTCTATTTTTTCATCAGAAATCTCATCGTTATCTAGTCTGATATTGCTTTTTATATCTCCTGTAAACAAGAATACATCCTGAAGTACAGCAGAAATCTGATTTCTAAGATGAGAGACAGGAATGTCTTTAATATCTACAGAATCGATTAAGATTCTTCCCTTTTGAATCTCGTATAGTCTAGCTATGAGACTTATGATAGTGGTCTTACCAGAACCAGTAGAGCCTACAAAAGCAACTGTTTCGCCAGGATTTATAACAAAGCTTACATCCCTAAGTACCCAGTCCTCATCTCCTGTATATGAAAACCAGACATTTTCAAATTCTATTTTGCCAGTGATTTCAGGATAATCTTTAGTTTCTTCATCTTCTACATCAGAAGAAATTGGTTCATCCATGAGCTGAAATATCCTTTCTGAAGATGCCATTGCCGATTGCATGATATTGAACTTTTCAGATAAATCGTAAATAGGATGAAAAAATTGCTCCAGATAATTTATAAATGCAAAGAGAACTCCAAAAGGCATCTGACCTTTTAAAACAGCTCCTCCTGCAAACCAAATAAGTAGGGCTAGTCCAAAGGAATAAATAAGGTCCATAGAAGGCCTAAATATCGCAAATATAAATAATTCCTTCAGAGAAGCATCTAGGTGAGCTTCGTTATACTTGGAAAATTCTTCTTTTTTGCGCTCCTCTTGAGCAAAAATCTGAATTATTCTCATACCTGAAATATTTTCGCTAAGAGATGAGTTTATAACTGCAAGCCTAGTTCTGACAAGTCTGTAGGCTTTTCTGGATTTCTTTCTAAATACTATGGATACCCAGACTATAATAGGGATAGTTATAAAAACCATAAGAGATACCTTTAAGTCCAGTCGTATCATCATGATAATGATACCACCTAGCAGAAAAACATCCTTAAAAAACGATACAAGCACAGAGGTGTAAAGCTCATTTAGATTTTCCATATCATTTGTAAGCCTAGTTACTAGTCTGCCAGTAGGATTTTTATCAAAAAAGCTAAGAGGTAGATGCATCACTTTGTCATATAGAGTAGTTCTCATATTATGGATTACTCTTTGGCCTACATAAGAAAGCAAATAAACCTGAAGATAATTGAAGAAGAAGCCTCCAGTAATAAGAAGAAAAAGGAAAAACACTATTTGCTGGACTCCCTTTACTGCTTCATCCTTTGGAATGCTTCCTACAGGAGAGATGTACTCATCTACAGCTATCTTAATCATCCAGGGCCTAGCAAGGTCTACAACGGTAGCTAGCAGTATCATCAAAAAACTAAGCACTAGAAGTCCTGTAAACGGCTTGGCATAAGACATAAGCCTTTTCATCAAAGCTACGTCAAAACCTTTATCTTGAATTTCACTTTCTTCAAAATGTCCCATGCTACACCTCCTTGTCTAGCTTTTCTTCTAGTAGTTGTTTGCGATAGAGGTCTTCGTAAGCTCCCTTTTGAACTAGTAGCTCACTATGAGTTCCTCTTTCTGTTATTACTCCGTCTTCTAAATAAAGAATTTCGTCAGCATCCTTAATTGCTGAAATTCTGTGAGATATTATAATACTTGTCCTGTCTTTCATAACCTCTTTAAGATGACCTAGAATTTTTTCCTCAGTTTTAGTATCAACAGCGGACAGACAGTCGTCTAGAATTAAAATTTCAGGATTTTTAATAAGAGCTCTTGCAATAGCGACTCTTTGTTTTTGGCCTCCAGATAGGGTGACTCCTTTTTCTCCTACAATAGTGTCATAGCCTGCAGGAAATTCAGTTATATCCTCGTCTATAGCTGCTATCTTAGCAACCTCTATTACCCTTTCTCTAGGAAGTTCAGGATTAGAAAAGGCTATATTTTCATGGATACTGCAAGAAAATAAAAAAGCTTATTGAGGTACATAGCCTATTTTTTCTCTTAGCTTCTTGTGCTTTAAATCTTCTATATTAGTATCGCTAACCTTTATAATCCCATCACTATGAGAGTAAAATCTCAAAAGTAAGGATGATACTGAAGACTTTCCGCTTCCTGTTTTGCCTACTATAGCGAGGGTTTTGCCTTTATTAATATGAAAATCCAGATTCCTAAGAGCAAAATTTTCACTTTGAGGATACTTGAATGAAACATTTTCAAAGCTTATCCTCGGAGTGAACTCCTCTGGCCAAATAGCAGTTTCTTTATCGATTAAAGCAGGAGCAGTATCTAGTATTTCGTTAATTCTCTTGATGGAAGCAATCCCTCTTTGCATACTGTTGATTACCCAGCCTATAGCCATCATAGGCCATATTAGCATGCCTAGATAGGTGATAAAAGCAACTAAATCACCTAGTGACAGCGAGCCATCTATAACCATCTTTCCCCCTTGAAGCAAGGCGATAAGAAAGCTGATAGAAGAAATAAAGCCTATCATAGGAAACATAAAGCCATAAATAGCTGCAAGCTTCATATTTTTATTTACATAAACTTCACTGGTGTTTTCAAAATTACTAAGCGATGATTTTTCTCTTACGAAGGATTTTATAACTCTTATCCCACTGATTGATTCTTGGGTATGGTCGCTAAGTCCTGAAAAAGCTTCTTGAACTTGTTTATAGAGCTTTTGAATTTTTTTGCCAAGAAAAGTTACTAGGGCAGCCATGAAAGGCAGAGGCAGTAGTGCCCAAATAGTAAGCTTAGGATTTATAGTTGAAAACATAATGACCATGGTAGTTATAGAAATCACTATAGCATCTGTAGTCATGATGACACCGGGTCCAAAAGACATACGGATGGCTTGGATATCGTTGGTAGCATGAGCCATTAAATCTCCAGTTTTCCTGTAGTTAAAAAATTCCGGGGTCATATCCTCTAAGTGAATGAACAGCTTATTTCTCAGCCAGCACTCAAGCTTTCTAGCACTTCCTATGATATTCATACGCCAGAAATATCGAAATATGGCCACGAGACAGGCTATACCTATGATTATAAAGCCATATAGAGTTATGCCGCTTGCATCTATGGTTCCAGATTTAATAGAGTCTGTAATTGACCCTATGATTTTAGGTGGGATAAGCTGAAGCAGGTCTACGATTATAAGAGCAGTTACCCCAAGGAGATATTGCCGCTTATATGTGATTAAAAAATCCTTAAGATGTCTAAGTAAATACATAATTATGCTCCTTTTTATAAATGTAGTAGATATAAATAATTCATCACTAATCAACAGAAGATATTAATATTTTTAATTATATTATTTGAATAGATTTTTTTCATATTATAAAAATAAGTTTTTTGAATATTTAAAGATTTTACCAAAATATTATACCATATAAAAAAAGTTAAACGGGAATTAAAGCGTTGCTAAAAGCATATAAAAAGAAATAATTTCAAAAAAATATTGTATATAGAACTACACTGTGCTATAATTCTAAAAAAATAACTCGCAGTTGTTTCTTTGCCGCCGGGTAAAGAAATCTAGGCGTCAGCTTTCCTATCGTTAGGCCATTGAAGATAGGAAGTGCTGGCGCTTTTGTTTTTGAGATGAGAAAGAGAAGGAAGCAATATGAAAACGGACATAGCATTAAAAGACAAATCAATATTAAAAAACTTTACAAAGTACTCACTTTCAAATGTGCTAGGGATGGTAGGATTATCGTGCTACATACTTGCAGATACATTTTTTATAGCAAATGGAGTGGGAGCAGATGGGCTTGCGGCTCTTAATCTAGCTATCCCAATTTACAGCTTTATTCATGGCTGTGGTCTTATGCTTGGAATAGGCGGAGTAACGAAATACTCCATATATAAAAGCCAAAAATCAGAGCATAAAGCAAATAGCATTTTTACAAATACTATTTATCTAGCGCTTTTAATCTCGCTTATATTTATGCTATTAGGGTATTTTTATTCAGAAGGGCTAGCTCATATTTTAGGAGCAGATAGCAAAATATTTGCAATGACAAATACCTACTTAAAAGTCATGCTTTTGTTCACACCGTTATTTATTGTAAATGAGATTCTCATATGCTTTGTGAGAAACGATTCAAAGCCTAGGCTTTCTATGACAGCAATGCTAGTTGGAAGTCTTTCAAATATAATTTTAGACTATATATTTATATTTGAATTTAAAATGGGGATGCTCGGAGCGGTGCTAGCGACAGGAGTATCACCTATAATAAGCATGATAGTAATTTCTGTGCATTTTATAAAGAAAAATAACAGCTTTTACTTGGTAAAGATAAAACTAAAATTGAGTAAAATAAAGACTATATTTTCTCTAGGATTACCCTCGCTTATCACAGAACTTTCAGCAGGTGTGGTGATGATAGTGTTTAATCTTATAATACTTAGATTAGAGGGAAACACTGGAGTAGCAGCCTATGGAGTCATTGCCAATATTGCTCTAGTAGTAAATGCTATGTTCGTAGGAATAGCTCAGGGAATACAGCCCCTAATCACAAAGGCATATGGCAAAAGTGAAAAAGAGGTAATCAATAAGACATTAAAATATGCTCTAATTACTATGTTAGGACTTGCTATTGTAATCTACATAACTACAGCAACCTTTGCTGATTCTATAACGCTGCTGTTTAACAGCGATGGGAATCCAAAACTGCAAGAGATTGCAATTACTGGACTAAGACTGTATTTCACTTCAGGTATATTTGCAGGATTTAACATAATAATTTCCATGTACTTTACATCAACGGATAACCCAGCACCTGCTCAGCTTATATCTCTGATAAGAGGATTCTTTCTAATCATACCTCTTGCTTTTATACTCTCAAGAGCATTTGGGATTATTGGAGTGTGGATTACCTTTCCGCTTACGGAGGCTATGGTAGCCATAACTGTAGCGCTGTTTTTAACAAAAAATTGCAAACGACTAATACAAAATGCTAAGAAAAACTAACAAAAATATCTATTTAATATAAGCACAATTTAACGGCTATGTATTGGCGTATACTATATAAAATGGAGGAGATAAATATGAGTTTTTTTACTTACAAAGATGTGTATTTTGAAGATGGTGTAAAGGTTTTGGAAGTCAATTTGCTCCCAGAAAAATATTGTAATTTTGACTGCATATTTTGCCCTATAGGACGTTCTCAAAATAAAATTGATGAGAAAGTTTCGTTTGAGGATCAAGAGCAAGACATAAAAGAGCTTTTAGAAAGAATAGATAAAAATGAAATTGAGCTAGTATTTATTAATTCAAAAGGAGAAGCCTTTGTAAACGAAAAGCTAAGTGAAATAATTGATTTAATAAAATCTAAAAATGTAAAGGTACGTCTGCTTTCAAATGGATATGTGCTAGGCAAGGATGAATGTAGAAAAATTGCTAACAAATGCGATGAAGTAATTGGAGAGCTAAAAGTTCTAGAAGAAGAGGATTTTCAAAAGGTGCAAAGGCCAATAGCTGGGTATACTATAGAGGAATATATATCCAATATGATAGAGTTTAATAAGCAGTATAAAGGCAAGTTTATATTTGAAATCACAATCATAAAGGGATATAATGATGACCAAGAATCGATAGCAAAGCTAAAAACTATAATCAAACAGCTACAGCCTGAAGAAATACAAGTAGTTAGGCTAGAAGAAGAGCATTTTCAGAAAAAGCTAGGTATATCTGATGAACGCTTTGAGCAGATAAAAAAGGGAATTGATGTAATCTTATACTAAAAATATTATATTAGGAGGAAAAAATTATGAAAAAATTTGTAATTGAAAATGAATTCTGGGAGCTGTTTCCAACTGCCAAAATAGGAATCATCGTAGCGAATGATATTGATAACACCATAAAAGATGAAGCTAAATATGCTCCTATGCTTGCAGCTGCAGAAAAAGAGACAGATAAGTTCTTTACTGAAGGGGATTTTAGCAAAAATCCTGTAATAAAAGTTTGGAGAGAAGCCTTTACAAAATTCAAGACTAAAAAAGGTGCGAGATCTTCAATTGAAGCCTTACTAAAAAGAGTTTATAACGAAAACCATATAGGGACAATCAATCCTCTAGTTGATATATATAACTCAATATCTCTAAAATACGGTATGCCGTGTGGAGGAGAGGATATAGAAACCTTTGTAGGAGATGTAAGACTTACAAAAGCAATAGGAAATGAAGATTTCATAACCCTAGGCTCAGAGGAAAGTGCGCCGCCATATGAAGGCGAAATAGTATACAAAGACGACAAGGGAGCTATCTGCAGATGCTGGAACTGGCGTGAATCTGTAAGAACTATGCTGACAGAAAATACGAAGCATGCTTTCTTATGTATAGAGCTAGTTGATGAAACTAGAACTGAGGATTTTGAAGCTGCCCTAAATGAACTATCTGGCTTAGTAACAGAAAACTTGGGAGGAACAGCCAAAATTTCTATATTGGATATAAACCATAAGGAATTAGTCATAGTATAAGAATAAATTACTATATTAAATATAAATTGCGTATTTAGTATAGTAATTTTATGATAATAGATATTCATTAATAAACAGAGGTTGTTTAATAAAAATAAATGACATAATAAATAATAGCTCTTAACAAGAAAAATTATATATACAAAAAATTGGAAAACGATATCCTCCAATGCTTTGAAAAAACTAAAAAATAAATGTCTCTAATTCATTGACAAGGTCAGATTATTTTGATATCTTATAATACAATCAAACTAAATAACGAACATTTCAAATGTTTTTCCCTCATATAATACCGGTAATATGGACCGGAAGTCTCTACCGAAAACCGTAAATTTTCGACTATGAGTGGATCGCTGTGTATATTAAAATTGAGGAATACACTCGTGCGGCCACTCTATGCGCCCACGGGTGTTTTTTTGTAACAATTTTCAACTTAGTAGTTAAATTTTAGTATCCAAACAGGAGGAAATAATCTAATGGCAAAAATTCTGAAAGAAGCACTTACCTTCGACGACGTACTTTTAGTTCCACAAAAATCTAACGTACTACCATATCAGGTAGATACATCCACTTACCTAGCAAAAACAGTAAAACTAAATATCCCTATAGTGAGCGCTGGTATGGACACAGTAACTGAGCATGGGATGGCGATAGCAGTAGCAAGAGAAGGCGGTATAGGAATAATACACAAAAACATGACTATAGCAGAGCAGGCTCTAGAGGTAGACAAGGTAAAGCGTTCAGAACATGGTGTTATAGTAGATCCATTTTTCTTAACAAAAGATAAAACTCTAGGAGAAGCAGATTCTCTAATGGGAAGATACCGTATATCTGGAGTACCTATAGTAGATGAGCAAGATAAACTTATAGGAATCCTTACAAACAGAGACATAAGATTCGAAACAGATTTCACTAAAAAAATCGAAGAAGCTATGACAAGCGAAAACCTAATCACAGCACTTGAAGGAGTTTCATTAGAAGAAGCTCAGCATATACTAGCTAAACACAAAATAGAAAAACTTCCTATAGTAGACAAAGATGGATACCTAAAAGGACTAATCACTATAAAAGACATTGAAAAGAAAATCAAATTCCCTAACTCAGCAACAGATAGCCAAGGTAGACTTCTTTGCGGAGCTGCAGTAGGCGTAACTGAAGACATGATGGAAAGAATAGACGCTTTAGTAAATGCTAAAGTAGATATCATAGTAATAGATACAGCTCATGGACATTCTCAAGGAGTAATTCAGGCGGTTAAAAAATCTAAAGAAAAATATCCAGAGCTTCCTATAATAGCTGGAAACGTAGCAACTGGACCAGCGACAAGAGAACTAATCGAAGCTGGGGCTGACTGCGTTAAGGTAGGAATAGGACCTGGCTCAATTTGTACTACAAGAGTAGTAGCAGGAGTAGGAGTACCTCAAATATCAGCAGTTATGGATTGCTACGAAGAAGCCTCTAAACACAATATTCCAATAATAGCAGATGGTGGAATCAAATACTCTGGAGACGTAGTAAAAGCAATCGCAGCTGGAGGCTCAGCAGTAATGCTAGGTTCACTGCTTGCAGGAACTAAAGAAAGTCCAGGAGAAACAGTAATCTACAAAGGCCGTTCATTTAAATCATATAGAGGAATGGGCTCACTAGCAGCTATGGAAAAAGGCTCAAAAGATAGATACTTCCAAAAAGACGCAAAGAAATTAGTACCAGAAGGAGTAGAAGGCATGGTTCCTTACAAAGGAGAAGCATCGGAGCTTATATTCCAAATGGTTGGAGGACTTCGCTCAGGTATGGGATACTGCGGAACTCCTACAATAAAAGACCTCATAGAAAACTCAGAGTTCGTAAGAATAACAGCGGCAGGATTAAGAGAAAGTCATCCTCATGATATTACAGTAACTAAAGAAGCACCTAACTACAGTGCTAATATGGAGGTCTAAAAATAATGAAACACGAAACAGTACTAATAATAGATTTTGGTGGACAGTACAATCAGCTTATAGCAAGAAGAGTTAGAGAAGCAAAAGTATACTGCGAAATCGTACCTTACAAAAAAGCAATGGAAAAAATAAAGGAAGTTAAGCCAGAAGGAATCATATTTACAGGAGGACCATCAAGTGTAAATGATCCTGGAGCTCCAGATATTCAGGCAGAAATATTTGACCTAGGCATTCCTATACTTGGAATCTGCTATGGGGCACAGCTTACAGCTAAAACTCTTGGAGGAAGTGTAGCAAAACCAGAAAAAAGAGAATACGGAAAAACAGAGATAAACTATACGGGTGGAAAATTATTTAAAGATGTTGATAAATCAAACATCTGCTGGATGAGTCACACAGACCAAATAGATAAGCTTCCAGAAGGCTTCACGATTACAGCGGCTACACATGACTGTCCAGTAGCGGCAATGGAAAATGTAGACAAAAAACTATATGCGCTTCAGTTTCATCCAGAAGTAGAGCATACAGTGCAAGGCTACAAAATAATTCGTAATTTCCTATTTGAAGTATGCGCTTTGTCTGGCGATTTTACTTCAGACTCCTTCATAGATGATAAAGTAAGGCTCATAAGACAGCAGGTGGGAGATAAAAAAACCCTTTGTGCCCTTAGTGGAGGGGTGGATTCCTCTGTGGCAGCAGTTCTCGTACATAAAGCCATAGGGGATAACCTCACCTGTATATTCGTAGACCATGGTCTACTTAGAAAAAATGAAGGTGACGATGTAGAGAGAATATTCAGAGACGAATTCTCTATGAATCTAATCAGAGTGAATGCTCAGGAAAGATTCCTTTCAAAGCTAGCTGGGGTAACTGACCCAGAAAGAAAAAGAAAAATTATTGGAGAAGAATTCATAAGAGTATTTGAAGAGGAGTCTAAAAAGCTAGGGGATGTAGAGTTCCTAGTACAAGGCACTATCTACCCAGACGTAATAGAAAGTGGAACAGATGAAGCGGCTGTAATCAAGAGTCACCACAATGTTGGAGGACTTCCTGAAGACATGAAGCTGAGCCTAGTTGAGCCACTTAGAGAGCTTTTCAAAGACGAAGTTAGAAATGTTGGACTAGAGCTAGGAATTCCTGAATACCTTATATTTAGACATCCATTCCCAGGACCAGGACTAGGAATCAGAGTACTAGGAGAAGTAACTGAGGAAAAATGCGACATATTAAGAGAAGCTGATGCTATCTATAGAGAAGAACTAGAAAAAGCAGGACTAGGAAGAAAAATCTGGCAAGCATTTGCAACACTTCCAGATGTAAAAACCGTAGGAGTAATGGGAGATGAGCGTACCTACTCATATATGGTAGGCCTAAGAGCAATCACCTCAACTGATGGAATGACAGGAGAATTTTATCCTATCCCATATGAAGTGCTAGGAACCATATCAACTAGAATAGTAAACGAAGTAAAAGGCGTAAATAGAGTAGTCTATGATGTAACAGGAAAACCACCAGCGACAATTGAGTGGGAATAGACTACAAATAGCTTAAAACCTTTTAAAATCAATGATTGTAAGGCTTCGTTATTTCATAATGGAACTAATTTGGGTAAAAAAATAAAAAAGAATAGTTAGATGAATAGTTAGTAAGTGGAATTCATGTAATCAGAAAGACCTTAGAAATAAATCTAGGGTCTTTTTTGTTTTTTGATTTTTATTTTTTTAGAAGTGCAGATTTTTTTGGGTAAGATATCTTCCAGTCGCGAAACTCTTCATCAGATATTTCATTGTTGTAGTGCTTTTTCCTCATATCATCCCATTCTTTCAAAAAATCATTAAATTCAGGACTATTACTCATCAGAAAACTCATACCACTTTCATCACGGTAAGGTCTTAATGTAAAGTTTGTTTCTAAATCAAAAATTATTTGATAAAAATCTATATTGGTATATAAGTTATGGTCTGTTATTGCTCCGGGATCACAATTTAGAGCAGATGCAATTTTATCAAGTTGCTGTTTTGTTGGTGATCTATTCCCTAATTCATAATTCCTGATAGCTGCATCAGAAATTCCGGATTTAATGGCTAATTCTTTTTGAGTCAAATTTCTTATAAGTCTTAGTTCTTTTAATTTCTTACCTGATATCATATTTAACTCCTTTATATCAATTATTTATATCAAAATAAGGACAACCATACACAATTGTTCTGTTAATATTTCATATATTATATCATAATAACTAGTTTGTATAGTTTTATTTATTATAATTAATGCTTGACAGTTCGAAAATGAACTAATATAATTACAATTAATACAGTTCGAATATGAACTATAAAACTGTATTAACTTATCCTATAAATTATTATATGGATTTTTAGTTTAAAGAACCTGTGAAAGGATGATTAATTGTGAATAAAATTTTTATGAATGCAAAAGAAGTCCAAGATTTTTTAGGAGTAAGTCGAACGACAGCATATCAGCTCATTAATGAAATGAATGAAGAACTAATCAAGATGGGTTATAGGACTCAAAGAGGAAAAGTAAATCGTCAATATTTTATGGAGAAATATTGCTATAGTACAAATTATGTAGAGAAAGGAGTATGCTTTGGGAGCTTATAAAGATGAGAGTAAAAACGGTACATGGTTTTGTAAATTTACCTATACGAATTGGAAAGGAGAAAAAATAAATAAGAAAAAGAGAGGATTTGCAACTAAAAAACTAGCACAAGAATGGGAACAAGAATTCTTGAATGAACAATCTGGAACATTAGAAATGACATTTAAGGAATTCTTCGAAGTATACAAAAGAGATAAAAAACCTAGAATAAGAGAACATACCTGGAAAACTAAAGAATATATTGTTAACACTAAAATACTTCCATACTTTGGAAAAATAAAAATGAATGAAATTAAATCTATTACAATTATTCATTGGCAAAATGAATTAATGGAAAAAAGAGATGATAAAGGTCAAAAATATTCTCCAACATATCTAAGAACAATACATGCTCAGTTAAGCAGTCTTCTAAACCATGCTTGCAAATACTATAACCTTAAAACTAATGCTGCAAGAGATGTAGGTTCAATGGGAGAAAAAGAAGCTAATGAAATGCTATTTTGGACCCAAGAGGAGTATGAAAAATTTATTTCAGCAATAAAAGATAAGCCTCAATCTTTTTATGCATTTGAAATTCTATATTGGTGTGGATTAAGAATTGGAGAATTATTTGCTTTAACAAAAGAAAAATTTGATTTTGAAAATAACATAGTTAAAGTAGACCAATCTGTACAAAAATTAAATGGAGAAATTGTTATTACTCCACCTAAAACCAAGAAAAGTATAAGAACGATTGTAATGCCTGAGTTTCTTTCTAGAGAAATACAAGAGTATCTATCAGGATTTTACAAATTAAAAGATAAAGATTTGATTTTCCCAATAAGCAAGAGCTATCTGCATCATGAAATGGATAGAGGATGTAAAAAAGCATCAGTAAAAAGAATACGAGTTCATGATTTGAGACATTCTCATGTATCTCTTCTAATTGAATTAGGATACTCAGCCATTGCAATTGCAGATAGAGTAGGGCATGAATCAATAGATATAACCTATAGATATGCACATTTGTTTCCGAGTAAGCAAAGTGATATGGCTAAGTCATTGATGCAGCTTAGGGATAATTCAAATAAGCCTAGTTGGGATGAACTACTAAATGATGAGGAGGAAATTGATGTTTAGATCAGAAAGTGTCTCTAAAAAAATGAAAGACAAAAAATATATGAAAAACAAAATAAAAACTAAAAATAGAAAAAGAGATAAAGTAGTTTGCTTCAGACTTACACAGACCGAATCTGATATGTTGGATAGAAAAATCACAATTACTGGAATTTCAAAGCAAGAATATATTATTCAATCAATATTAAATCATGAAGTAAATATAAAAAGTGATTATAGATTGGCAGAATCAATTTCAATGGAAATTTTTCAATTAGCAAAAGTAATTAAGAAGTTTGGAAAACTAAATGATGAAGAACAGTTGCTGTTAATGTATATTTTAGAAATTTATGAAGAGATAAAAAATGAAAAAGCCTTTAGCAATTGACTAAAGGCAAGATAAAAAATAAAGCTTGATAATATATCCGTGACAAGATTATTTTATCAGGTCGTATCAGAAATTTCAATACTGATATAGGAGGAGACTATGATAAACACAGAAAAGTATGCAAACAATATTCCATATAAAATGAGAAAATACAAGCAGTGGATTTTATTTAAAACATATATAAGAACTGATAGAAATGGAAATAAAAAAACTAGCAAAATACCTATTAGTCCAGTTACTTTTAAAGCAAAAGGATGGAATGAAAGAAAGTCCTGGATAGACTTTGATAATGCTTTAATTTCTCTTAAAAATAGTAACTGTGATGGAGTAGCATTTGTATTAACTAATCATGATCCATTTATTTGTATAGATTTAGATAACTGCATCACTTATGAGAATACTTTTTCAAATAAATTGGCAGAGGAATGTGTAAAGCTATTTGAAAACACCTATATGGAGATATCACATTCAGGTAGTGGAATCCATATATTTCTTGAAGGAGAAATACCAAAAAATATAAATAATCAAACTAAAGGAATTGAAATATATAAAGAGAATCATTGTATATCAATGACAGGAGAAATTTCAAATACTTTGATATATCCATCAAGAAATATAATCAATAGACAATCTGATTTAGATAAAATATATAAAAAGATGTCTCTTAATGAAAGATATAAAGCTAAATCAAATTCTAAATCTATTACTATCACAGAAGAAGTACCCGATGCAGACTCTATAATAGAAATAATGTGCAAATACAATAATACTGCAAAGGAACTTTTTGAAGGTGCTTTAGTGTCTGGAGATTGGAGCAAAGATGATTTTCATTTACTATTACTACTAAATAGTTATACCCATGGAAATGAATATCTTATGGAAGATATTTTCTTGAAATCTAATCTAAGTAGAGCAGAGGAAAAATCAAAAAGAACAGATAGAGAATCATACCTTAAATATTTAAGAAAGAGCATTAAAAAGGCAGTTGAAATAGGAAACTCTAATTATTGGCAATATAAAAAGTATCACAATAAAGGAGATTTCTATGTCAAATAGTTGGATTAAATTCTCGGACAACTGTCTTAAGCAATATATAAATAGAAATCTAGACTACACAAAAAAAGGTGAAATAAAAGATACAAAAGCTAATCTCATAACTGTATTAATCAACCCAAAATTTTGTAAAAGAAAGGGAATAGTAGCAGGGGAAATATTTTTTGATACCTGCTCTATGACGATTAAATTTTTAGGATATGTCAAAGGAGAAGAAGACTATAATAAAAATTCTTTAAGAAATTGGACAGACCAGTTAACTAATATTGTAGGAATAGAAATTGAAATGGAATATGGAATTAAGTATTCAAAAAATAAGATGGAAGATGCCATTAGCTTTATTGCAAATAAAAGAAGTGTCAATTTACCTAAGATGTATTTAAAATCATTAGAATATGACGGGAATGAATATATTTCTATGCTGCTTCCAAAATATTTAGGAGCAGAGGATACACCATTAAATTCATGGATTATTAGACATGTATTAATAGGTATGGTTAAAAGAGTTTTTAACCCAGGATGTAAATTTGATGAACTCTTAGTTTTGACTGGAGAGCAAGGAGTAGGTAAAACAAGTTTTATAGAAAAACTAGCATTACTTCCAGAATGGTACTGCTCATTAAGTAGCATAAAAGGAAAAGATGCAGTAAGTAATTTGCTTGGGAAAATAGTTGTTGAGTTAGAAGAATTTGTAGCACTTAGAAATGCCAAAAGTGCAGATGAAGCAAAACAATTCATATCATCTAGAACTAGCACAGTAAGACTTCCTTATGCTCGTTTTTCTGAAGATATAAAGAGAACTTGTATATTAATTGCAACAACAAATGATATTACTTTTCTAGGTGATTTTACTGGCGAAAGAAGATATCTTCCAGTACAAGTTAATCAGAAAAATATCAAAATTCCAGTTATGTATGATACGGAAAAATTTCCTCAATTAAAAACTATCACAAAAAAACAGCATGAAGAAATTGTAAGGAAATATTTTCATGGAGCGATAGCTCAAGCAGTATATCTATATGAACAAAACTGCTTTGAATCTGTATTACCTAAAGAATTAAAATCAGATTTAGAACTGGTTATACAAATCCATAAAAAAGATAACAGAAGCGTACAGAATTTTCATGAATTCATGGACTGGAAAATAAATTTTTCAGATACACCAGATATATTATGTTCAGCAGAATATACAAGTAAATATCCAGATACAAATGAAAAAATATTTTCAGAGATTATGGCTATAGAGATGTCTGATGAATGGGAAGTAGAAGTGAGTTCTAAAAGTAAAAAATATAAAATAGATGGAGTATATAGAGTAAGTAAAAAATTCTATAAACGTAGATTAGAGAAAAGTTAAAAAAACTCGCTACCGCTACCAAGCTAGAATTAGCAATAGTAAGACCTGGTAGTGGTAGCGCAAATTTTAAAACTTTGTAAACCAAAAATATATTTAAAGATTTTGAATTACTTAAGGACTTTTCTTGTGCTAGTTATATCTAAAGCTACTCACGAAAGTTGTATGAATGTAGATATAGCAAGCATATACTTTTTGACCACAGCTCAAAAAGTAAGCTTGAAATTTGATAAATTAAATTTGTTTTTTTAGGGGACACCCCTAACACCCCAAAAGATAAAAGGAGAAAATCAAAGATGAAAAATAAAGTAAATAGAAAGAATGATTGTACAGTTCATTTCATGGTAAATCAACAAGAAATGGATGAGATAAATAGAAGATTTAATCAGACAAGCTATAGAACTAAAAGAGAATTTTATAGAGATTCAATCTTAAAAAATAAAATAATTTCCATCGATCTAGATGGAAAAATTGGAAATGAACTTAGAAAACTTAGCTCAATGATTAGCAGAAATTCTAATAACATAAATCAAATTACTAAAATAGCAAATAACATGAATCATGTAGATAGGGAAGCTTTAAAATTTTTTGAACGCTGCATCAAAGAAGAAGCACAGTTAATACTAAATATAAGGGAAATGATAACTAACCATATAATAAATGAGGCATTTTTATAATGGCAATTACCAAAATTCATCCAATAAAATCTAACCTAAAAAAATCTATAGACTATATATGTAATAGTGAAAAAACTCTAGAAGAAATCTATGTAAAAACTAATCTATGCAGCAGAGAAAATGCTCACAAAGAATTTGAAATAACTAAAAAACAATTTCATTCTAAAACAAAGACTTTAGCTCATCACCTCATTCAATCCTTCCTTCCTGGAGAAGTATCATATGAAGAAGCGCATAAAGTAGGAAAAGAACTATGCGAAAGCATATTTGGACAAGATTATGAATATATACTAGCAACACATGTAGATAAAAATAATATTCATAACCATGTTATTTTTAATTCTGTAGATGTAAATCAAGGCAAAGTATATCAATCATATTATGGATCATATATGAAAATTAGAAATAAAAGTGATAGAATTTGCAAAGAACATAATCTCTCAATAATTACTCCAGAAATTCAAAAAGACATTGATTATCTAAAAACTCGTACATTTACAAATTGGTTTGATTGGAAACAAGATAAGCTAGGGAAAAGTGCAAAATCAAGTCTTAAAGAAGCTCTATCTTCAGCAATAGATTTAGCAGACAACTGGAGAGAATTTCTAGATTTAATGATTAAGTATGATTATGAAATAAAGCAGGGAAAGCATATAGCATTTAAACATAAAAGCCAAGATAGATTTATACGTGCAAAAACCTTAGGAGAAGCATTTACAGAAGACAATATTAGACAAGCAATTAGAACTAATTTTGCAAAGAGAAAAGATGAGAAACTCACTAGTGGATTCATAGAGTGGCTAAATAATGAAAAAGCTAGAATAGAAAAAATAGAGGCTACTAAAGCTAATATAGCTAGTAGAATAGGAAAAATAGTTAAGGTAGTAAAAAATTATAGAATAAGATTTCAAAATCTATGTAGAGAAGAAGTAGCAATAAAAAAGGTTACACCATATATAGAAACCTGCGTTAATAAAAGAGCCCACTATGAGGGCCATATTAAAAATCCAAATGATAAAATCTACAATCTAATAAATAAGAAAGATATCCAAGCCTATCAAAACTCTTTCATAAAAGTAGAAGAATTCTTAAAAAGATATCCAAAATACAAAGAACTAGTACTAAAAGGAATAAAAGACAAAACCGTATTTCAAAAACTAAAACAGCAGTACTCTAGCATAGATAAAGAAAAAGGAATAATATACAAAGAAATCATAAAGCTTGAAAATGAATTCGATATATTAGTACTTGAAAGAGAAAGAATAGAGAAATTAGAACAAAAAAATATTCCTAAAGAAAACAATAAAGAAGAAACCTATGAAGAAAAAGTGGAGAGAGCTTTAGCGAAGAAAAGAGAGATGGCAGTGGACAAACCTAAGAAGAAGAAATCTAGAGATATGGAATTGTAATATTTTATCATTGTGAAATATAGTAGTAATCAGTGGAATTAATAATAAAAATATATAATAAATGAATAATTTTAATTAAAAGATTAGATTAGTATAAAAAATTTAAAATAGAAAATTTAAATCAAAAGAAATTTAGAAAGACTAAAATGTGTAGCAGCTACTAGAATGCGAGTTGAAATATAGCTAAAAAAGTCGGTTTTAAACAAAAAAACAAGTAGCTGCTACTTGTAGCTGCTTGACAAATTGTAAGCAAAAGTATAATATTATACAATAACACAAATGTATAATATTATTGGAGGTTGAAAATATGAGAATTAATTCTAAGATTGAAACAGCAGCAAGTTTTAACCCTACAAAAAAAACACATCAAATGGATATTGCTACAATGTGCGAAAAAATTAGTAGCAATAAAATGACATTACCTTTATATCAGCGTGATTTAAGTTGGAATCTACAGAAAGCAGTAGACCTCTTTAATTTCCAATTGTTTGGAAAGGCTCCAGTAGCGCCGATTTCAATAAATGAAATTAGCGATTTATCGGACAAAGATGTTCCACAAATTTCATTTATAACTAGAGAATTAATTAGTTGGGAAAATATCAAAGGAGATCATCAGTCTGTTGTAGATGGTCAGCAGCGTTTATCGACAAATTTTAAAGCTTTTACTAACGATGAGAGTTTTAGAAACGTTATTTTAGATTTTGCTAGAGGATCTTTTAGAATTGTTGAAGGTAGTATTGCAAAAAGCCAAATACCAGTTGGAATTTTACTAAATAAAGAAGAGGATATATTAATTGACTATTTAAAGGAGAAAGACAACTTCAATAGCTTGTTTGCAATAGCTTTACGTGTTCGTACCAAACTCAGAAGTTACAATTATACTATAAATATCGCAGAAAATTTAACTGAAGAAGAGCAAATACAATGGTTTGAAGTTCTGAATAACGCTGGAAGCAGAGTTACAGCATTGCAAATGAGTTTTTCAAAACTTAAAATACATGACTTAGATATTTATTCAGATTATACTGAACCTTTTAAAGAGAAAGCTATTGAATATGGATTTGGAGAATTATTTTTACCATTCACAACAAATGTATCATATCCAATAGCCGCCCTGAATCCAGCATATGAAGTTATTGAAAAAGAGGGTGTTCACAATAGCAACTATGCACCTATTCCATCTGATACTAAAGAGTCTATACTAACCAAACTGAGTGTATCTAAATTAGAAAGAATTATATCGCTAACTTTGTTATCGTTAGAAAAAGCATTAGAATTTATAGTAGAAAATAATCTTAAAGATATTACAGATAGGATGGATTATATACTATATTTATCAGGATTTTATGCGTATAATGAAAATAGGATGGTAGATAGTAACCTTGAACTTAAGTTAATAGATTGGGTTAAAAATGTAGATTTTACTAATCAGTCTAATAGCGAAAGAAGGAAAATATTTACAGAATTATTGAAATTATAGAACTAGCATTATAATAAAAGTATTACTTTGGATGATATATATAATTAAAATTAATATAGTAAGGGCTTCTGTTAGAATAAATGATGGTGAAAGTAAACTAGATATATCCTCGAATCTGATATAATTAAATTCATCGGATAAATCAATTACTGAATTAATCGTTATAATGTAAGCAGAAAATTTATCTATGTAACGGAGGAGTTCATTCAAGGGTGTTTTTGTGTAAATGATAAACTTAAAATATTATACGAGTTAAAAAAGGAAATTCTAAGAGATATAATGCTTTTATGAAACCTTTTATCTAAGTAGAAGTCTTATAAATGAAGCTCCAACATAAGAGAGCTAAAGACAGTCCAATAGGGCTGTTTTTTCATGTTTAGTTTAAAGTATTATTAAGTAGAGTCTTATTAAAAGAACGTCGGTTACTCAATAGTTTCAATATAGAATATGCTTATATTCCCTTGTAAATGTCACTTCTGTAGAATATAATATTTAAAAGCATAGGGAATATGTAAAGCATATACTCATAAGTAAAGTTGCAAAAATAAAATAATTTCAATGCATAGTGCTAATTTGCATAAGAGAAAAATGATAAAGTTTAATATAGAGAAAGTTAGATAACAACAGAATCTGTGGATAAGAAGAAAAAGCTTTAGTGAAAACTCAAAATGGAGGAATATGGTGAATTTAATAGATTTATTTTGTGGCTGTGGAGGACTTTCTTATGGTTTTGAACAAGCAGGTTTTAATGTTTTACTGGGGATAGATAATGATAAAGCTGCTTTAGAAACTTTTAAGTTGAATCATAAGAATTCAAAAACTATTTGTGGAGATATAAGGGAAATAACTTTTGATGAAATAAACAACGTAATAGGAAATAAAAAAATTGACTTAATTGTGGGAGGACCGCCATGTCAGGGAATGTCATTGTCAGGACCTAGGAAATTTGAGGATCCTAGAAATGAATTATATTTATCTTTTATAAGATTAGTGAAAGAAATTCAACCAAAAGCATTTGTTATAGAAAATGTCCCAGGTTTAGTTAGTCTTTTTAAAGGTAAAATAAAGGATAGTATTATTGAAAAATTTTCTGAAATGGGTTATAAAGTTAGATTTGAAATAATGTGTGCCTCTGACTATGGTGTTCCTCAAAGTAGAAAACGAGTTATTTTTGTTGGGCATCAAGATAAGGAATTTGAGTTTCCTGAAAAAATGAATACTTATGTAACATGCGAAATGGCGTTGTCTGATTTACCGCCACTGGAGGATTGTTTAGGGAATGAAGAAAGTCCTTATTATAAGGACCCACAAAACGATTATCAGCAGATAATGAGACAACATTCTAGTATTTTAAGAAATCATATAGCTGCAAAACATAGTGAACAAGTAAAGCATATTATCTCATTAGTTCCTGATGGAGGCAATTATAAAGATTTGCCAATTGAGTATAAGAATACTCGGAAATTTAATGTTGCATGGACAAGATTTAATAGTAAAAAGCCAGCTCCTACTATAGATACCGGGCACAGACATCATTTTCATTATAAATACAATAGGGTTCCTACAGTTAGAGAAAGTGCTAGATTGCAATCTTTTCCTGATGATTTTGTTTTTTTAGGTAATAAAACTCAGCAGTTTAGACAAGTTGGAAATGCAGTTCCACCTATTATGGCACAAATATTGGGGGAAAAGATTAAAAATCTTTTAAAGAATTAGGTGATCAAAATGTATCTGGTACCAAATGAGTATTATGTTCGACTACATCATGTAAGACCAAGGTTTAAAGGAGACATTGAGAATGTTCTTTTATATGTAGCTGAAGAAATATCAAAAATTCCAGAATTACCTTGTAATGAATTTGCTGATGAATTAAATAATGCAATTAAGTGTTATCCTGGGAATGTTAATAGAAAAATAAAGACAATTAATAACTGGAGGACAGAAATTTCTGCACTTTTTGGTTTTATAGAAAGTGATGGAGTGACATCTAGAGCTGGTAGAAGGGCTATTGAACTATCAGAAAAACAAGATTTAGTAGAAAGTTTTAAGATGTTTTTATTTTCATTTCAATATCCTGGCGCACATATTAAATCACATGAAATCTTAAAACTGATTCAACAAGGAGTTCACTTCAAACCAGCTCAATATATCCTAAAAGTCATACAAAGTGGCGAAAAAATAATGGGGAAAAAAAACTATATTACCAAAGCAGAGGCATGTCATTGCATTTTCAACGATTTACGTTGTGTTCGTGATAATGAAAATACTGATTTGACGTGGAAGAGAATAGAGAAAAATAGAGAAGATGAAATTGAATATGATATGACGGGAGATATTATTAGGTATGCAGGAGATATTATAGATTATATGGAAATTGCGAATTTACTAGTAAGCTATGATGGGAAACAATATTATCTTAATTCTTTAGAAAATGAAGCCATTTTAAAATTTGTGAAATCTACTGAATGGTTTAATGATTATGACCAATTTATTAGTAATAAAACAGCCTCTTTACAAGAAATAAATAATTGCAAAAAAAATTGGTTTGCATTTGTTAATAGAGGAATGGGTGAAACTGACTTTTCAACTGATATATTAGCTTTTATTTCTTCAGATTCAAAAGAATATGAAGAGCTAAAAAGAAGTAGCTTTGATTTATTTGTGAAAAAACTTGCTTCAGACACTTCAGTTTCAACGAAAGATATAGGTGATATTGGAGAAAGTCTTGTTCATGGGCATGAATGCCAGAGGGTGAAAATTGGGGGAAGAAATGATTTGATACATTTGATAAAACGTATACCAAATCAGTTTGCTGTGGGGTATGATATACAATCAGTAGAATTGGACGAGC
Source organism: Acetoanaerobium sticklandii (assembly GCF_000196455.1). Lineage (NCBI taxonomy): Bacteria > Bacillati > Bacillota > Clostridia > Peptostreptococcales > Filifactoraceae > Acetoanaerobium > Acetoanaerobium sticklandii. Next base: position 355,223 of record NC_014614.1, read on the forward strand.
AAAAACGTTATATTGAAGTGAAAACAACAATAAGTTCGAAGCCTTTACATTTCAATAAATTTCATCTTACTTCTAATGAATGGAATACGGCATCTTCAACTAAAGATAGATATTTTGTTTATCGTTTAATGATAAGTAAACATGAACGCAGGTTATTTATAATTCAAGATCCTGTTCATCAGTATAAAAATGATTTAATAGAGATGGTGCCCAAAAATGGGGCTGAGATTATTTTTGATACTACTAAATCAGGATATTTTGAGGAGCTGTTAGCATGGGAAAATTAAAAGTGGCATCACTATTTTGTGGTTGTGGTGGTACGGATGTAGGATTACTAGGGGGTTTTAAATTTTTAGATAATTCATATGCAAAAAACGATATGGAGATTGTATATGCAAATGATATCGATATAAATGCATGTAGAATTTTTGAAGAAAATTTTGATATCATGCCTGACAACAGAGATATTCGCGAGGTAGCTTCTAATGAGTTGCCAGAATTTGATATACTCACAGGTGGATTCCCTTGTCAGTCATTTTCTATAGTAGCTCAAAATCCTAAGAGATTGGGTGTGAAGGATGATAGAGGAAAATTATTTTTTGAAATGTGTAGAATTTTAAAAGATAGACAACCTATGTGTTTTGTTGCTGAAAATGTAAAAGGAATACTCTCAGCAAATGATAAAGAGGCGTTCCCATTAATAATTAAAGAGTTTGAAGATAGTGGATATAACGTGAGTTATAAACTTATGAATTCAGTTAATTTTGGAGTTCCTCAAAAAAGAGAAAGAGTAATTATTATAGGTTTTAGAAAAGATTTAGAATTAGAATTTAATTTTCCTGAAGAGATAATAGCTAATGAGTGGGAATTTTTGAATTTGAGTATGGTGATTGAATCAGAAGTCTCCGAGAAATACTTTTTTAGTGAAAAAGCTGTACAAGGTATGTTAAAGAAAAGAGCAACTATGAACAAGGGAAGAGCTCAGGATATAAATAAACCTTGCAATACAGTGGGTGCGCATTTAGCGAAAGTTTCATTAAACAGTACTGACCCAGTCTTATTGATAGGTAGTAGGTATAGAAGATTTACACCAAGAGAAGTTGCCAGAATTCAATCTTTTCCAGAAGAATTCGTTTTAGTTGGTAGTGAATCGGCGCAATATAGAGCATTAGGAAATGCTATTCCACCAGTTATGATTTGGTATGTAGGAAGGGCAGTTGTTGAAACCTTAGAAAAATTCTTGAATTCTCAGTTTAGGAAAATAGGATAGCTATTGATAAACTAACATTTCGTTTGGAAAAAGAGTTGTTTTTAATGCTACTACTGACTCCATTTTGACTCCAAGAACTTTACCAGCAAAAATTATTTAAGACAAATTTGCGAATATAGTTAATAATATCTGTCAAGAAACAATCAAAAACACCATGATTATAGCTATGTGTATCGAGTGGGAATAGAAAATCGAAACCGTGTATCCTTTTTAAATAAAAGAAGTACACGGGTTTTTTGTATATTAAATCAAATTACTTTAATCTATATATAACATTTTTACCTTTTCCAAGTTTCTCTATAATAGAGTTTTCTACCATATTTCTTAACAACTTGATAGCCATAGAACTTGAAATTGAAAGATTTTTTTCTATATCTGTTCTTTTGATATATTCATTTTCCTTTAACATATTAACTATTAAATACTCCTTATCGCTCAAATTCTTTTCCAATTTAGATATTGATTTTTCTTTGAGGGTATTTGGAAGTGTTATTTTAAAAGCATTGCTAGATATTTCTATTTTAGGTTTTACATTATATTCATTATAGCTTTCTATTATCTTAGGGATGCCAGTTCCATATGCTTCAATTAATTTTAGGCGATAAAAAATATTTGCAAGATTTCTATTTCTCAAAATAGATACCCCTAGCATGATATCATCTTCACTGAGGCCTTTAGTAAGGCCGCCTATAGTAACTATCTCTATTTTGTCATCAAATACACTTATTAATGTACTGCTGCTATAGGAGTATTCTTTGTGAACAATAGAATTTAAAAGAGCTTCTCTGAGGGCAATTTCAGGATACTCTCTTGTATCAGTTCTTTTAAGACCAGTTATTTCAGAATTAGTCCTATTATATCTATTTAAAAAAGAATATACGTCCTTCATTTGTTTTAACAAAGACCCTGAAAATTCAAATCTGTCCTTAAATATTTCCTTAGTGCTACCTTCAAACACTGCGGCTTTTATAGTGTGTGGACATTGCTCAGACAATAAAAGGCCTAGATTTGTATATAATCCATACTCATCAATGATATTAAAAGTTCTCATTTGAGAGTGTTCAAACTTTATATTTGCATCCTCAAATTCTTTTTTTAAAAAATCAAAATCAAGATTTTGATTCAAAGATCTAAGTTCTTCAAAGTTATCTCCATCAGTATCTCTAATCATTTTTAAAATGGCAGCATCAGTGGCAGGAACGGAAGAAGCCCCTTGTCTTACATAAACCCCTGAAGGCCGTATACCTTTGTCGGTCAAATAATAAGGAGAAGAAGCTCCTTTTTGCACATCAACAACAATTACATCCTTACCATCTATTTTTTCTACCAAGATAGAAGCAAATAGAGTTATATCTGGCTTTATAGAATCCCTTATGGAATTAGATAATTTCAAAATATCAGTGTCTAATCTTTGTACTCCTAAAACCTTACCGTCATCATCTATTCCAATATAAATCTTACCACCAGAAGTATTAGCAAAGGCAATCACTGTTTTTAATATATCTTTAACATATTCTTTTTTTAGTTCCAAGTGAATGCTTTCCTTAAACATATATTCTATACCTCGTTTTCATATTAATTTAAATATTCAAGTACATTCGAATACTATTCGAACACCTTCTAACACTATTCTAATACTATATGTTAGTTTTAGCAAGATAGTATAGTATTGTACTATTTTTATTTTTCAGCATTATCAATATTTAATTTTTATATATCTGAATTTAAGCTTTGTAAGCGACTAAGTAATCTCAGAATGTTTATCAAGGTAAAGGGTAGGGTAAAAGGAGAGATAATGCTTGGTATTTTAGAACAAAAGAATTTATAAGAGTAAGCAAATATATTAATTTAGTCTTAAATATGAACCTAAAACTACTATAAGGAAAAAAATAATAAGACGATTGAACATTAAAAATACGTTGAGAACAATAAAAGAAATTCTTTTATTGTATATAGAAATAAAGAAGCCAATGACACCTAAAATTGTAGCGTAATTAGATAAATCAAAATTTCCATATAAGGTTATAGCTATTAAAAATAAACCAAGTAGCTCTAACAATGGGATTCCCTTTTGAAGATATAGGAATTTTTTTAAATAAATTTTCATGATATTCATCTCCCTGACTTTAAATATATATACTGAGCTAGTAAACTTCTTAGAGATTAATTTTACTATATCATAAAATAACATGTACTTAAATTACTCGAACTTTTATTGTGGGGAATTGTTTTTTTAATATGACATATTGATATGAAGGAGTTATTAAATGAGTTTTTTATATAAAGTTGATAAAGTTCTTAGAAATATGAAGGTGTTCAAATTCGTTTTTAGCATGGTATTATTGACTTATCTAATATCATTTGCTCTTGTTCCTCTATTTTTATTATTTGATATTCCAGATATTGGTGGTTTCTCTATGGAGCAGTCAAATATAGAATTAGAATTTTTTCTAGTTGTTGTCATTGCCCCTATTATAGAAACGTTTCTATTTTAAACGTTATTTTTCTGGATACTATTGAAAATAAAATTTTTTCAGAAAAAAGTCATTTTAATAATTATTTTATCAGCTGTTGTTTTTGGAATATGCCATGGATATAGTAGCATATATATTGTATATGGATTTTTAGGAGGTTTAGTATTCGCATATTCTTATTATGTATATATCAATAAAGATTATTCCTCGTTTTGGGTCGTTACATCTATACATAGTATTAGAAATCTTATAGTTTTTATATATTCAATAATTTTGATGAACTAATTTAATAATTTCAGATATCTTCTTTGTGATTTTTAAATTCAAAGATACTTAAATATCTAAAGAAGAACGGAGCCATTATGAATAATCTAAAAACCCTAATATAAATAAACTCTATTCCAATGATTCGCCCAATGATTTATGAACCATGTAATCTTTTCAGATAAAAGTTTACATGGTTTTTTGTTTTTATCCTAGCAATAATGAATTGTGAATGCTTTACAATGATTAATCAGGGTATTTTATAAATAATTAGGGCTATGAGAAGTGGGGAGGGGTTAGGATGTTTTGTAGATACTGCGGAACCAAGATTCCAGATACAGCTAAATTCTGTAAAAATTGTGGAAAAGCTACGTCAAAACAAGAAAAATCAAATGAACAGTTTGCTAACCAGGATTTTGAAAATAAAGAAAATCAAAATAATGTAAAAATATCGGAAAGTAAAGCCCCATATGAAACTTTAAATCAAAGAGAAGACTTAAATGAAAAAGAAAAATTAAATGAGATGAAAAAGCAAAAAACATATGAGAAAATAAATGACTATAAACCAAAAATAAATGATTCTAAAGAGATTTCGCCTAAAAAAACGGGAGGCTTCTTTAAAATTTTTGCACCTATAATGTCGCTAGCTCTTATAGGACTGCTTTTAAATTACTTAATAGGTCCATTTAATATTCCTAAAATAGACGACTTTTCTTTTGCTAAGAAAACTATAGAAAATAATGAAAAACCTCAGGTGCTGCCAAAAGTAGAATACTCAGCATCTGAGCTAAAAGCTGAGTCTATGAAAGCAGTAGTTTCTCCCGAAAATCCAATGGCAAATCTAGAAGGAGTTATTGTAGATTTTGGAGAGTTCAATTTAAGTGAAGAAAAAAGTTTAGAAATTGTTAGTCTACCTTCGAAAATTGACGAAGTAGCAGGAGTGGAGTTTCAAGCCTACGATTTTAATTTAGAGGACATGAAGGAGTTTAATACCTTAGTTGATATTACTCTAAATTACAATCCAGAAGGATTAACAGAAGAAGAACAAGCAAAAACAATAACTATAGCATGGTTTGATGAGAGCATAGAGCAGTGGATACCGATTTTATCTAGTGTAGATACTGAAAATAAAACTGTAACATTTTCAACTGAGCATTTTTCAATGTTTGCAATACTTAAAAACACTACAAATAAAGGAAAATCAGTATTTTACTATCCAAACAATGAGTATAAAGGGGTGACTACGCCTGTACTTGTCGATTCTGGAGCACTTATTGACGTGCTTGATAAAGTGGATACTAAGCCCTTTGAATTGCTGTTAAGAGATAGGTCAGTTCCGACCAATGATGTCGTATCCACTGGAGCTAATTACCTAAATATAATCACAGGAAGCGCTGATCAATTAGAAGCATTATCCAATGCCTTGCTCCCTAGCATAATGAGAGTAGGAGAATCAGTAAGTAATAGATTTGCTGGACTAGGAATAGCAGCAGTCTCTCTAAAAATTTCAAACCAGCTTTCTAGAGGAGTACCACTCAATACAGTGCTAAGAGATAATGCTTTCAATATACTTGAAATAGCATTAATAGTAGCAGTCTCTGTCAAAGCATCCCCGTTTATAGCAGCGGCGGCAACAGCAGTTTGGATAGGAGGAATAGTTGACGAGCTAACCTATGATCCAGAAGATATTACTTCATATTTAGACGATGTAGAGCGTGTGTATGACTATTTTAGTATGGAGCAAGTGACCTATAATTTTGATACCAAAAGTTGTGGATATATAATTCCAGTCCCAGGCAAAAAAGTAAAATTGAGAGAAAACGAATATATGCTATCCACCCAAGCAGACTGGGCTAGAGTACTATCAAAAATTAGAAAGGACAACTTAGAATCGCCTCATCTTATTAAGGAAGAGGTGAATAAAGTAGTTGAAAGTTATAGTTCAGCATTTTGGAGAGCCTATGCAAAAGACATGGCTGGTGTATTTTATTGGATAGATGGGAGAGCTTTGTTAAGGTCAAACCAATTAGCTGATACTTTAGAGTGGCCAAAGACAAATGAAAAATTACAAAAATATGCACAAAGAACAATAGTAAGAACCCATGATAGATTACAAACTGTATACAATGAGATGGCTAAAGTTGAAAACCATCAGCTAGGAGTACAATACACTCTGGCAGCTATGGATTTAGCAGAGTCTTTAAATCAAACAATATATTTTGAAGCTATAGACCCAAATTTGGAAAAACCAGGATTTGCAAAATCAGTTCATGCAAGCAAATACTTTGAGCTTGAGTCAAATGGTTTTCATCAAGAAGATTTTGTGGCTAGCGAAAGACACGAGGATTCAAATATAGTATTTAGATGTAACCTATATCACTATATATTGGCAGGCTCACCAAATCAGCTAGCAACCTATCCTTTTGCGCCGTCAGAAGCAGCAATACCAGTAAGGGATGGCTATATTGGATTTAGCTTTACATCACCAAACACAAAAATTGAATTTCCATCTGAAATCCAGCAAGGAGAAATATTGGGACATTGGAGCATCTACTCTAACTACTCAAACAACGGAGTATTTATACCACCTGGACTTTCCAAAGAAGGAGAAGAAAATTTTAAGAAAGAGCATGGTATAGTAGGAGAACCCGAAAGTAGAGGATTTAAAGTGGTATTTTATCCTGATGGTACCTTTTATGCAGAGGTAAGGTCAGCGGGGAATATTATAGATTCAAGCTTTTCTGGGACTTACAAAACAATGGAATATGAGGGAGCAAACAAGGGCACCTATTACTATCTAGCAGATATTGATGAAAGTACTATCATTAATAAAGGTCAAATGGTATATAGAAATGTAGGGGAAGGGCCAGATTTGAAATTCTATTTTAGCGAAAAAGATGGCAAGAAATTGTTATTTGAAGAAACAACTCAAACATATTTAGAATAATTAATTGAACCTATAGAACAATACAGAATTCTCATGGATTCTGAAAACCTTTTATTAACAATAAGACCCCACGAGGTTTAAGATGCAAATCACTAACCAATGCTTTATAATATTATAGACAAATAATATAAAGAATGGTTGATGAAAAACTATGAAAACAAATAACTTGACACAGGGTAGTATTTTAAGCGCATTATTTAAACTAGCCATACCTATAATGGGAACGTCTTTTGTTCAGATGGCTTACAATATGACGGATATGATTTGGGTGGGAAGAGTTGGCTCAAGAGCCGTAGCAGCAGTAGGAACAGCTGGATTTTTTACTTGGCTTGCTATGGCTTTTATCCTTATACCAAAAATAGGTGCTGAGGTCGGAGTAGCTCAGTCTATAGGAAAAAACGATATGAAAGAGGCTAAGGTTTATATCAAGCACACACTTCAAATGATAGTGGTAATTGCTCTGATATATGCACTTTCTCTTATAACATTTAGAAAACCTCTCATAGGATTTTTTAATCTAGGAGAACCAGATATAATCCAAAATGCAATTAATTATTTGGTGATTATATCCTTTGGACTTGTTTTTTATTTTATAAATCCAGTATTTACAGCTATTTTCAACGGCTACGGAGAAAGCAGAACTCCATTTATAATAAATTCAATCGGACTTTTAGTGAATATGGTACTAGACCCACTGCTTATTTTAGGACTAGGACCTATTCCAAGATTAGAGGTAGCTGGAGCAGCTATTGCAACTGTTATAGCGCAAGCAGTAGTTACTATAATATTTGTGCTAAATGTTAGGATGAGACCAGAACTTTTTTCAGGACTTAATCTTTTCAAAGCTCCAGATATGGCTCATATAAATAAAATTTTCAAGCTAGGACTTCCAGTCGCACTTCAAAGCGGATTATTTACTGTATTTGCAATGGTAATAGCTAGAATAATAGCTCAGTGGGGACCGATTCCTATAGCTGTTCAGAAGGTAGGTTCTCAGATTGAGGCTGTTTCGTGGATGACAGCAGGAGGCTTTCAAACTGCGATGAGCACCTTTGTAGGACAAAACTATGGAGCAAAGAACTGGGACAGAATTTCAAAAGGATATATGGTTGGGCTAGCTATTATGACAGTAATTGGAATATTTACAACAGGCTTGCTTTATTTTGGAGCTAGACCTATATTTTCAATATTTATCCCAGAGCCAGAGAGCATAAGCTATGGGGTAGTATACTTAAAAATACTAGCACTTTCTCAGTTTTTTATGTGCATAGAGCTAACTACAGCAGGGGCGTTTAATGGACTGGGAAATACAGTTCCACCATCGATAATAGGTATAATATTCAATGCTCTAAGAATACCAGGAGCACTCATACTTTCAGCTACTAGCCTTGGATTAAACGGTGTATGGTGGGCGATTAGCATTTCAAGTATATTTAAAGGAGTTATTTTAGCTACTTGGTATATGATACTGCTAAAAAAGTCAAATAAAGCTATTGGTGAGGTTGTTTTAGAGCCTTAACTTTATTTACTAAATGTATTACTAAGAAAATGAAAACTTTTATAAAAGGAGAAAATTATGAACAGAGAAATATATATAACGGGACATAAAAATCCAGATACGGACTCAATTGTATCTGCTATTGCCTATGCAAAGCTAAAGCAAAAAAGAAATGGTCTAAATGCGATTCCTGTTAGACTCGGAGAAATCAACAGTGAGACCCAGTTTGTACTAGATTATTTTAAGGTAGAGAAGCCTAGATATATGGATACCATAAAGCCTAGAGTAGGAGATTTGGACATGGATCCAGCATTTTATGCTTCCCCAGAGATTTCTCTAGCAAAAGCAATTAGACTCATCCAATCAAATCACAACAACAACATAGCTGTAGTAGATGATTCAAACAACTTAGTTGGAGTAGTAAGTCTTTCAAATATTACAGCCTGCTACTTGGATGTTTGGGATGATGCAATAATTAAAAATTCAAATACTCCTCTTGAAAACATAGTGGAAACTTTATCGGGTGAACTGCTGTATACACCAGAAGACATACGTTCATTTGGATTCATGCATGTATATGCTATGACTCCTCAAAAAGCAGAGGAATTTATAAGTGAAGGAGATATAGTAATAGTAGGAGACCGCTCAGATGCTCAGCTAGATGCAATAAATAGAAATGTCTCTGTGCTGATTCTAACTGGAGGCTGTGAGATTGAGCCAAGTATACTATCTGAAGCTGAGAAGCGAAATATTGTGGTCTTAAGAACCAACTTCAACAGCTTTATGGCAGCTAGACTTCTTCCTCAATCAGTACCTATAAGCTATGTAATGACTACGGAAAACATAGTGACCTTTGATTTGGATGATTTTGTGGAGGATGTTCAGAAAATCATGGGAGAAACTAGGTACAGAAGCTATCCCGTGATAGATGAAACAGGACATGTTGCTGGAAATATTTCGAGATTTCACCTTATCTCAAATCCTCAAAAAGAGCTGATACTAGTAGACCATAACGAGAAAAACCAGTCTATACCAGGGATAGACTATGCAAGAATCACAGAAATAATAGACCATCATAGGATAGCAAACATAACTACAGGACATCCTGTGTTTTTTAGAAATGAAACAGTAGGAAGTACGTCTACTATAATTTCAAAAATGTATATAGAGCAGGGTATAAGACCAGAGCAATCAATTGCGGGTATCCTAAGCGCCGCTATAATATCTGATACTCTTATGCTAAGAAGCCCTACAGCTACTGAGCTAGATAGACAAATGCTAGAAAGAATGTCAAAAATAGCAGGAATAGATATAGAAACCTTTGCAAAAGATATGTTTAGAGCAGGGACATCATTAGAAGAAAAAGAGCCTGTGGATTTATTAAGAGGAGATGTAAAAGAATTTATAATAAGTGGCAAAAGAGTAAGAATAGCACAGGTTATGACTATGGACTTAGATAGTCTAGAGGGCATCAGACTCGCTCTTATTGAAAAAATGACTGAGCTTAGACTTGCTGGTGGAGAAGATGATTTTGTCCTTGTGCTTACTGACATACTGAAGGAAACTTCAAAATTTATAGTAGTAGGACCAGATGCAGAAAGTATAGCTAGAAGCTTTGATGCTGAGCTAGTTGACAGTACCTTCTTAGCACCTGGAGTACTATCTAGAAAGAAACAAGTAGTACCAAAGATAACTCAAGCTTTAGAAAAATAATCAAAGTGGAGGGAAGCTATGGGAGATTCAAAGTTTTGTATGAATTGTGGAGCAAAAACTCAGCCAGAGGATGTATTTTGTGAAAGCTGTGGACAAAAATTAGAAGCTGATGATTACGAAAATAAGCCAGAAGTAAGGGAAGAAAGAAGTCCATATCCAAAACAAGAAGATAGCATTGTACCACCTGCTAGGCAAGCAGCTAGAGAACCTTTTAGGGAGCCTTTTCCAGAAAGACCTAAGAAAAAAAGAAACTCAGGGGTGATAGCAGTAGTAGCGCTTCTAGTAATAGTAATTTTTGGTGGAGGCTACTGGTTTTTTTCGCAAAAAGGGGAAAATGATAATATAGCAGACCAGCCAAATCAAAATGCAGACTCTTCAAATCAAAATTCCGAGGCTTCAAATGAGGGAACTGGAGAAACTCAGCAAACCGAGCTTACATCGTCTCAGCTAGATTTGACAAAGGCTAGGACCTATTTATCTACACCAGGATATAAGTCCACATTCTTTGTAAACTATCCAGATGGAATGGCAGGTGTAGTTGAGAGATTTAGCGGAAGAGGACCAAATGCAAATGAAGGAGTAATAGTTTCAGAGGTCGAAGTAGTAAGAGAAAATGGAGAGGACTACGGATATGGGTTTCATTATGTGACTCGCCAAGATGGAAGCTATTACATTTTGGATTCCACACCATTTGAAATCTACTCTCATCTTAAGGATGATTTATCCATAGGAAAGACATGGAGCTATGAGGATGAAGTGTTTGGCGATATAGTTTGGACAGTTATGGATATGGGAGTGGACTTGGATTTAGGCTTTGAAAAATTCAGCAACTGCCTTGTAGTAAAAGAAGACAATCAAGCAGCTGGGTTTGTAACAATTGCTTACTACGCTCCAGGTAGTGGAATGATTTACTCTACTGATGCAAGTGGAAACAACGATTACTACAAGATGACTGCAAAAGAGCAAATAGGAACAGAGCAAGCAGAAAGTCAAATAGTTAAATGGTGTCCTAATTATTTAGAAATTAAAGATGATAGGACTCAGTAGCTTAGAAATTTTGATAGTAAAATTTGAGTTAGATTAAGGGGGAAAAGTTATGGTAGGAATGATAGTTTTGGGGCTTATAGTTTTTGGAGTTGTAGGCTTTGTTATTCAGATTTACAACAATTTGGTGCAATTAAGACAAAGGGTTAAAAACGCTTGGTCTCAAGTGGATGTACAGCTAAAAAGAAGATATGATTTGATTCCAAACCTTGTAAATACAGTAAAAGGCTATGCTGAGCATGAAAAAACAACACTAGAAAATGTAACAAAAGCTAGAACAATGGCTATGAATGCAGGGACTGTTCAGGAACAGACTCAAGCAGAAAACATGCTAACAGGGGCTCTTCGCTCTTTATTTGCTGTAGCGGAAGCTTATCCAGAGCTAAAAGCAAACACAAATTTCTTACAGCTTCAAGCAGAGCTGAGCGATACAGAAAGCAAAATTGCTTTTTCACGCCAGTTTTATAATGATACAGTTCAAAAATTCAATACAAGCATAGAGGTATTCCCTAATAGCCTTATAGCTGGGAATATGGGCTTTACTCCTGCTGATTATTTCACACTTCAGGATGAACCAGAAGCTAGAGAAACAGTAAAGGTGGAATTTTAGGAAGGAGAATTTGCTATGGACAAAAGCTTTTCCTCGTATAGCCTAAAATTAAATAAAGTAATAATAATCTTGACTATAGTATTGATGACCTTAATACCGAATCAAGCGTTTGCTGATAGAAGCCTAAGTATGAGAAGTCTATACATTGATGCCCAGCTCTTGCCTGATGCTTCAATGATGGTGACAGAAAAAATAACTGTGGAATTTAATGAGCAGTGGAATGGATTTTATGTCAAAATTCCAGAAGGAACTACGCCTATAGTAGATGTGTCAGTTAGTGAAAGTGGCCAGCCCTATACCTATAATCCAGGCACTGAATATGGTCCACCAGGAACCTTCCTCACTAAAAAAGAAGGAAGTGACATCCTTATAGACTGGAGCATAGATGCCTACGACCAGACGAGAACTTTTGAGCTTTCCTATACTGTGGTAAATGCTGTAAAAATTCACAATGACGTTGCAGAGCTATATAGAAAATTTGTAGGTGATGCAAATGGCAATAAAATAAACGATGTGCAGGTTAATCTTAGCCTTCCATCTGGAGCAGAAAGCTATGTCCAAGGTCAAGACATTAGGATTTGGGGACATGGCCCTTTAGATGGGGTTGTAGAATTCACTCAAAATAATGGGGTGATTTGGAAAACTCAGAATCTATCTCCCTACACCTTTGTAGAAGGAAGAGTAGTAATGCCTACAGCACTTTTTTCTGATGCCCCTAGAGAAGCCTACACAAACCAAATGGCCTTAGGGAGTATATTATCAGAAGAGCAAGCAAATGCAGACAAAGCAAATAAAGAAAGACAAAGAGCTAGATTTGAGCTAGGAGGAGCTGCAGGAATATTAGCAGCTACTATAGGGGCTCTTATATATTTATGGAGAAGGTTCGGAAGAAAATATAAATCGAATTTTGAAGGTGACTACTATAGAGACCTTCCAGCAGACTATAGCCCAGCTGAGCTAAGTATCCTTTGGAATTACAAAAAAATGAAGCCAGAGGATATAACAGCGACTATTTTGGACCTAGCAAGAAGAAAATTTCTATACCTAGAAGAAGATAAAGTAGAAGTAAAAAAACTCATAGGAACTAAGGAAGTCACAACCTACAAGCTTACATTTATGCCTGATCCTGAGCCTGGAAGCTTTAGGAATCCAGAAGATGCTGTACTCAAAAGGCATGAGAAAAGATTACTTGACTACCTCAAAAACGACATAGGGGGAAGACAGCCCTTTATTCATCTTACAGAAATAGAGGATTATGCTAAGAAATATGGAGAAGAGTTCTATAAATTCTGGCAAAGCTGGACAGAGGATATAGAAATTACTACAGCAAAATATAGTTTCTTTGATGAAAACAAAGCCCTATATAAATATTCTGCAATCGGTGGAATTTTGATAATTGCGCTTGGTATTTTTACTACCTTTAAAATGCTTGCGATTGGGATTGCTCTAGTGATATCAGGGCTTATGATATTGCTAGTACCTCAGCTATTTAGAAGACGCTCTCCAAATGGTCAGGACGACTACGTAAAGTGGAAAGCATTTAAAAAATTTCTAGAGCATTTTTCTGAGATGCAAAGACATGAAATTCCAAGCCTTATAATTTGGGAACATTACCTTGTATATGCAGTCACTTTAGGGGTTGCAAAAGAAGTAATAAAACAACTAGAGCTGGTATTTCCTAATATGACCGATGGAGACTATCGCTTTGGATATGGCTGGATGAATTACTCATCCTACGGAAGCTTTAGAGCATTTAACGATTCATTTGATATGGTAGGAAATTCAATAGACAAAGCATTTTCATCAGCCCAAAAAGCTGTCAGCAAATCATCCACAGGAGGAGGCTCAGGAGGAGGTTTCTCGGGCGGTGGCGGTGGCGGCGGTGGAGGCGGAAGCTACGGTGGCCGATAAAAAGGGGAGATTGTATATGGATATAGAAATTAAATTAGGTTACGACTCGCCTAAGGAAGTTTTAGCACTGTTTTCTGAGTATATGGAAATGCTCATAGCAGGGGATAGCACGTTCAAAAAATATTTGGAAATTCAAAATTACGACGATGAAATTAAAGACCTTGAGAAAAAATATGGACTACCCAGAGCAAGACTATACCTTGCATATGTAGATGGGAAAGTCGCGGGTTGCATAGCGCTAAAGGAGCTAGACGGTGAGAACTGCGAAGTCAAAAGGCTCTATGTTAGACCCGAATTTAGAGGGCTTAAGCTTGGAAATTTATTAATCCAGAAAATTATTGATGAGGCAAAAGAAATAGGCTACAAAGCAATGCTATTAGACACGCTTCCGTTTTTAAAAAGTGCAATTGTGCTTTATAAAAATTTCGGATTTTATGAAATACCTAGCTACAATAATAACCCTATGGACACGTTGATTTATATGAAGCTAGACCTATGAATATTGAAATGGTATTATGGACTAGAAAATGAAACGATTAAATGTATTATATATATGGTTAAATATTGGTGAATAGATAGTGCTGAAATGAAGGGGGAGTCAAGATGGCTAAAACTATTGCATTTATTAATATGAAAGGTGGAGTAGGAAAGACAACTCTAGCAGTAAATATGGCTTATGCGTTGGCAAAAATTCATGGCAAAAAAGTACTTTTAATAGATATCGATCCACAGATGAATTCGACTCAGTACTGTTTATCTCAAGAAGCTCTTACTCAGCTTGTGGAAGAGCCAAATAGAACAATTTTTGGGTTTATGAACCAGCAATATCAAGTAAAAGCAACATTGAAAAAATATACCCAAGATGAACCACTAGAGAATCTTACAATAAATGTAGATGGAGTTTTTGATATAGTTGCATCTCATATGAAGTTAATGGAAATAAACTTAGATCAACGCCCGTATAAATTAAGGCAATATATAAATAATCACTTTGCATCAAAATACGATGTTATTATTTTGGATTGTCCACCGACTATTTCTGAGTACACAAAAATGGGATTGCTCGCGGCAGATAGCTATGTAGTGCCAATGAAAGCAGATGCATTTTCTATGTTTGGACTTCCAATGCTACAAAACTATATAGATAGTCATATATACGGGGAGTTTGGTCATGAAATAAATTTTATAGGAATAATACTTAATATGGTAATACCTAGTCGTTTAATTTATAAAAAAGTAAAAGATAAGCTAAAAAACGATTGGAAAGACTATATTTTCATGAATGAAATTCCTTATAGAGAAGTCATAGTTAAAGGTTTAGATGATGAGTTAAATAAAAATAAATATATTGTTGATATGACAGTTGAAACTGAACTGAGAAAAAACATTGAAGAGCTTTCATTAGAACTAATTCAGAGAGGACGATTATAAAATGAAAGATGAAACTAAAAATGATATTTATGACCTATTAGATTTGCTAAACAAACTATATTCGCTTTCATTTCTTTCTGATAAGGATAGATTGAATGAAGTGAGAAATGAAATAATGTCAACTATGTCAATATCAACTAACTCTCTGGAGCAGAAGGTTAGGGAAGCTGATGAATCATTATATTCAATGGAAAACATAGTTAACATACTTGAAGAAATGAAAAAAATCAGAAGAAAAGATAAGATGATGAGTTTTTTAATGGAGCTAGATATAAAACCGTATGACAAAAAACTATCCTTAGATGATATGAGAGGTAGAGCTATAGTAGAACTAATCGAAAGAGGATTAGTTAAAAATGACGAAAAAACATTAAAAACAAATTCGAAAAATAAATCATCAGCAAAAACTGACAAAAAAGACTTTATGGATATGTGGTTAGATTTTTATAAGCAAAATAAAGCAAATAAAAAATAAGTAGAGACTAAGTTAGAATCTACGAACTCCAGCCAAAGGAGATGCTATGAATCTTAGAGAAGAAGCTGAATTTAATAATATTAGAGATTTTTTAAATGAAAATTATAGTATTGATGTTGATTTAGAAAATGAAAATCCAGGCTCTTTAATGGATATGGCAGTCAAATTATTTTTGAGTCTAAATACATGGGAAAACTATATTTATAATGCTGAGATTATGGATGATAGTATGAAATCCATGTTCAAGGAGTGTATTTCAAATACTTTACATATAATAGTGTTTTCAGCGCTTAAGATGAGACTGCCTTTATTGATGATGATAAATAGAACCCTAGAATTAATGGCTTTATTTTTCTTTGATAGTAAAGTTAACCATGAATTATTAGAACTAGGTTTAGTTTTCGAGAATATAAATTATAGAAATATTTTGATAGATAAATATGAATTTGAAAGAAAATATGATATAGATTTAGAAAAAGCTGTGGTATTTTGCGATGATATGACTCATAGATGTAATGCTCAATACAGAGAATTGTCAAACCATCTTAGCTTTAAAAATTCACAATATTACTCTAATGAAAAGTGTTTAGACATAATGAACTGGACAAATTTAGATGTAATATACATATCAAATCAAATAAGTCTAATGAGTAGCATTATAAATAGTCTTATGATATTACTGCATTTTGAAATCTATATTGAAACAATTCCAGAACTTGAAAAACTTTTTATACGAAATGCTATAAATAATAATCTCAAAATAAATGATGATAAAAAATACGATTTTAAAAATAAAATTATAGACATATTTGGAGAAATATAAATAATATCTATCCAATTCGCTGGAGGAGGGACTAATGAAACTAACAGTTTTAGTAGATAACAACACGTTTATAGACCAGTATTATCTAGGCGAACCTGCCGTGAGCTACTATATAGAAGATGAAGAAATTAGGCTCCTCTTTGATACGGGTTATTCTGATATATTTATTTCTAATGCAAAGCTTCTAAATATAGATTTAGAAAAACTGACTCATATAGCTTTATCGCACGGGCATAACGACCACACGAGAGGCCTTGTGTATCTTAAAGATAAATATGATTTATCGCAGGTAGAAGTCATTGCTCATCCAGATTGCTTTTATCCAAAATACTATGATGAAGAATCTATAGGCTCAGAAATATCTCTAGAGCAGATAGAAAAAATATCTAAACTAAAGCTTTCTAAAGAGCCATATGAAATAAGTGAGAGATTAATCTTCTTAGGAGAAATACCTCAGTATTTAGCTTTTGAGCCAAGAATACCAATTGGTAAAACTATAATAAATGGGAATTTTGAGATTGACACTTTGCTCGATGACACGGCAATAGTATATAAAGCGAAATCTGGACTGTTCATTATTACAGGATGCTCCCACAGTGGTATTTGCAATATAATTGAGCATGCTAAAAAAGTATGTAGCTCAGACAAAATCCTAGGTGTTATAGGTGGATTTCATATGTTTGACTGCGATGAAAGACTAGCTGCTACCGTAGACTACTTAAAAAATGAGAATATACCTATGCTATACCCAGGTCACTGCATTTCTTTTCAAGCTAAGGCTAAAATGAATAATGCTTTGAAGGTACATGATGTAGGGGTAGGGCTTACAATTGAATTAGAGTAAATTTCCACACTTGTTGCAGTAAATAGCATCTGCAGTATGATCTTCTGAAAAACAATTTGGGCAGGTAGCAAGTCATAAATTGCAATCGTATACTTTATCTTAGATTGAACTATAAGACGATGATTAAAATTTATTAAGCATCTATTAATTTCATAAAAATTATTCATATTATCAAATATATATTTGTAATTTATTTATTAGAGATCTAATAAGGGTATAAATATATATCAATATATCCTATGAATTATTAAGTTTTAAGGAGGGTGATTTTATGAAAAAAACTTGGCAATACTTATTTTTAGTAGCTTTGATTGTTATAACTTTACCAAACTTGTCATTTGCTCAAAATATGGCAACGGTTGAAATCAATGGGATAAAGCTTGTAATGGATGAGCCACCAACACTTGTGAACGGAAGAACCTTAGTTCCGCTAAGAGCTATATTTGAAGCTTTGAATGTTACACCGATGTGGGACCCGTCTACCAAAACTGTTACAGCAAAAACTGATAAAGTGGATATGAAACTCAAAATTGGAAGTACAAATGCAGTTGTGAATGGACAAAGTGTAAGTCTTGATGTGCCAGGGACTCTTGTAAATGGAAGAACTATGGTGCCAGCGAGGTTCATAGCAGAGACACTAGGAGCACAAGTTGATTGGGATGCAAATACCAAAACAGTTAAAATAGTATCAGCTGATGCCCAGACTTCAGTATCTGACACGCAAAATAAGCCAGATGCGAAAACAATCCAAGCTAATTCGTATGCTCATATGAAGAATTTTATGAACCAGTTTGAAAATAGCAGATTTAATGAAGTTATAAAGCTTGGAAATATTGAAACCTATCGCATGGAGCTTTCTGATACCACTTTGGTAGTAGATATGACGTTTAAGGAAGATGCTCAGTATGACCCAAAGACAAACACTATAACCTTGAAAAAGGATCCTTCAGCAATTGCACCATCTGATGATATGGATATGGGGCAGCTGATTTGGCATGAGATTTCTCATAAGATTGAAGATGAGAATGGTGACATAGGATATTTTGACAGTAAGCTTTATGGCGAAAGAAATATAGAATACATGAAAAATATAATACAGGTAGCATTACCTAAGCTAGAGCAACTAGAACGTTACAATGGTGACGATGCAGAGCATATCAAAAAGCTATGGTCAAACTTTGAAAAGGCTTATGAGGATGCGCTAAAGCTTCCAGAAACACAGGCTTATCCTCCAGATAAAGAAATGCTAAAAAAATGGTTTGGATTTAGTGTAGATAAAGAATCTATTCTAGAGTTTTATAAGAGTGGAAAAGGTGGAGAAAATATCAAAAAAGCTTTAAATCCTCAAATTGCTTCAGTATGGTCAGGGGCCTGGGATACAGAGTTTGGAGTTTTAGTAATGACTCAAAGTGGAAATAATGTGTCAGGTAGCTATTCTCATGATGTGGGAAGTCTTGCTGGAACAGTGAGTGGCAATACTCTATCAGGTACATGGATAGAAAATGACGATGAGGGAACTTTTACATTTATAATGAACGAAGATGAAAAATCCTTTAGTGGGTCATGGCAAGAAACTAGCCCAGACCCTAACCAAGGTGGAGGCTGGGACGGAACAAAGCAGTAGAATCAATAGGTAGAATCAATAGGAACGGTTCTTTTTGATTCTAGGTTGGATTGCCTATAGAAGAAAACTCTTAGTATTATGCTGAGAGTTTTTTGCTTTTAAGAAAGATATTCTAGGGTAAATGTTAATATACGGGAAGATTAATTAGGTAGCTTAAAATAGAGAAAGGAGGCAGTATATGAAATGGAAGGGAAGAGCTAAAAGCTCTAATGTTGAGGATAGAAGAGGAAGAGGCGTAGGAGGAGCCGCTATTGGTGGCTTGGGAGGCTTTGGTATCATAATAATGATTATCTATGCATTACTAGGAGGAAATCCTGGAGACATAATGCAAAGCATAGATCCTGGTCAAACTCAAAGCGTGCCTTATGAAGCTACTCAGGAAGAGGAAGAGCTTGCTGAATTTGTGTCAGTTGTTTTAGCCGACACTGAGGTGGTATGGAATGATATCTTTGCTGATTTGGGCAAAGAATACAATGAACCAAAGCTCGTTCTTTTTACTGGTAGCGTACAGTCAGCCTGCGGAGTGGCAGGAGCATCAACAGGGCCGTTTTACTGTCCAGGAGACAAAAATGTTTATATTGACCTTAGCTTTTACAACGAACTAAAGACCCAGTTCAAAGCTCCAGGGGACTTTGCTATGGCCTATGTAATAGCTCATGAGGTGGGTCATCATATTCAAAATGAGCTTGGAATAATAGCTCAGATGGATGAAATTAGAGGAAAAGTGAGTAAGGAAGAGTACAACAAATACAATGTAAGGCTAGAACTGCAAGCAGATTATTTAGCAGGAGTTTGGGCTAACCATGTTCAGGGACAAAATCTTTTAGAAGAAGGAGATTTAGAAGAAGCACTGACTGCAGCAAGCGCTGTAGGAGACGATAGAATACAGATGCAATCTCAAGGCTACGTGGTTCCAGATAGCTTTACTCACGGAACCTCAGAGCAAAGAAAACGATGGTTTTTTAAAGGCTATGAAGCAGGAGATTTAAGTCAATGGGATACTTTCGGTGCAAATGAACTATAATAGAAAAAGGAGAGATAGTAAAATGAAAAAAGTAATGATATTAATTGAGAACCTTTTTGATGAGCAAGAGCTAATTTATCCATATCATAGACTAAGAGAAGATTTTGAAGTCGTATTAGTAGGTAGTAAAAAAGATGAAGCATATAAGTCAAAAGCTGGCTTTAGTCTAAAATCAGATTTAGCCTCTGAAGAAATCAATCCTGAGGAGTATGAGGCTCTTTTTATACCAGGAGGGTTTTCCCCGGATTATATGAGAAGAACAGAGGCAACCGTAAATCTAGTAAAAATGTTCATAAAAACAGGTAAGCCTGTAGCTGCGATATGTCATGGACCATGGATGCTAGCATCTGCAGATGCTATAAAAGATAAAGAAGTAACTAGCTTTTTCTCAATAAAAAACGATATGATTCATGCTGGCGGAATATGGATTGATAAGGAAGTAGTTGTATCAGATAATATTTTGACCTCTAGAAATCCAGGGGATTTGCCAGCCCTTATGAAAAAAATTGTTGAAATGATTTGATAAGAGGTTATTTTTATAAAGATAGATTAAGAATCGCAAACCTTAATTATATTAATAAAAACCGGTTCATTTTGATTTAGTAAAAGTCAAAATGGGCCGGTTTAATTTTTTATATAGTAGAGCCTAATGTTTTTTTCTTCATATCATAGCCTAGCTCATAGTAATGATTGTTATTAAAATCAAAATTCTTTATCACATCTAATCCAAGCTTTCTTGTATGAGCCTCGTAAGAGCGAGGATTGATATGATTTATAAAAGTAATCATAATAGGGTATCTTTTTTCCATCTGCTGCCTAGAAAACTCGAATAAATTAGCAAGCACTTCGGTTCCTCTGTAGGCTTTGTCTATGCATATAGGTCCATATTGATAAGAATTTTTTGTGCTAAGAACTTCTCCTAAATAAGTAGTACTAGGCAAATCCTCTATCATAAATTGGAACAAAGGCCACTTTGACCAAAACTCCCACGACGCCGCCATCGCATATCCTATAACGCCTAATGAGTCGCAAGCTATGGCAAGCCCATTTTCTTTTTCTATTATTTCCTTAAATTGTTCATGTGTAAATAAGGTAGTAACAAACCCATCCTTCTTATCCTGTTCATCAATAGTGGACACGTGGTATTTCTGCTGGAGCCTTGCAACTGCTTCGATATCATCAATAGTAGCATTTCTGTAAATCATAAGGTGCATCTCCCTTCGATATCATTTATCTATATTATATAACAAATAAAAGATAATTAAATTGTTAAATTAAATTTATAATCAATATAATTTATTAAATATATGTTAAATTTGCCGATATTAAATACATAAATATGGGTATTTAGATATAAATAATTAATTCCTATATTGTAACTTTTCATTATATTGTAACTTAAGGTACACTTTTTTTTAATCACTTTTGTTAGACTTAAATAATAAACTATTTTGAATGGAGGAGAAGATGAAAGAAAAATTTATCAAAACTAAGGGAGTAAAGCAAGAGGAAACAACGAGGAATTTGGAAGAATTAAAAAAGGGCAAAGGTTCAAAGTTTAAAAATGATAAAAAAATTAGAAATTCGATTTCTGTAAAAGCGAGGATACTGATTATTATAGTTGCTTTAGGTCTTATAACAATAGCGTCGGGGATTTACTCTGTATATAATCTAAATAATGTTCAAAAAGGATCAACCAAAATAAATGAAGTTGGAATTAGAAATATGATAGATTTTGATGAAATAGCTGGAGGTACTCATAGAATCCAGAAACTTGTATATCACATAGGAAACTCAAAGAGCGATAAAGAAATAAAGGAATATGAGGAAGAACTTTCCGGTGCATATGAAGATATGATGTATTACGCAGAAGAAGCTCTAGGAAATGCCGAAAAAGATAAGAAAGAAATAGTAAATAGAATGACAGAAAATATAAAAGCTTTATATGAAAATGCTCAAAAGAGCGTTAATGCAGTAAAATCTGATAATTTAGAAGGCTTTTATTCAAATATTGAAGCAAATAAAGAAGTAAGCAAAAAAATTGAAGAGGATGTCTATGAATTAATAGTAGCAAACGATGATGTAATAAAAGAAGTTTTAAAAAATCAGTTAGATATGCTAAAACAATCTCAAATGATTGCTTTAGGACTTGCAGTAGCTACTTTGATATTAATTGCGTTTGGAATATTAAATATTAGATCGTATATAGTTATACCACTTAGAAATCTAGAAACAAAATTAACAGAAATAATATCTGGAGTTGAAGCGAAAAAAGGCGATCTATCTAGCAGAGTTAATATAAAAGTAAATGATGAGATAGGTAGGGTTGGTATAAATATCAATAAATTTATAGAAACTCTAGAACAAATAATATCAAAATTGACAGTAAACACTCAGGACATGTACAATGTCATTGAAAATGTAATAGGAAAAATTGAAAAGGCAGACACTAGTGTAAGCGATATATCAGCATTGATGGAACAATTAGCGGCATCTACTCAAGAAGTATCTGCAACGGTAGAAAGTGTAAGTTCGGAAACTGATGAAGCTCATTCGGAAGTGGTTGAAATGAATAATGAAACTATAAATCTTTTAGAATATTCGAAAATCATGAAATCTAGAGCGGAAGAAATGAAAAAAGCGGCACTAGAAACTAAAGAAGGTACAGGAAGTGTAGTAGTAGAAATAGTTGAAAAATTAGATTCTGCTATAGAAAACAGTAAGAGTATAGCTCAGATTAACAATCTAACTCAAGATATTTTAGCCATTTCTGAACAGACAAATCTATTATCACTAAACGCATCTATTGAAGCAGCAAGAGCAGGAGAAGCAGGTAGAGGGTTTGCTGTGGTAGCTGGACAAATCAGAGAGCTTGCAGATTCGAGCAAGGATGCAGCTAGCAATATTCAACAATTAAATTCAGAAATAGTTGGAACAGTAGAACAATTAATAGATAACTCAAAAAATATGATTAAATATATTAATGAGACTATACTTGAAGATTACGATAGCTTTGTAGATATGGGATTGAAATATGACCAAGATGCTTCTCATATAAACGAAATTATGAATGATTTTAATTTAAAAAATCAGAAGCTAACTGGTGTAATGGAAATGATAGCACAGAAAATGACAGGTATTTCGGATACAATGGAAGAAAGCAGTAGGGGAGTTATGAGCGCTGCGACAAATGTAACTGAATTAGTGGAAGGCATAAATGACATTCATGTAAATATGGATAAGAATGAATCTATAGCTAAATCCTTGAAAAATGAAACTGATGGATTTGTTCTAAAATAGATGGAACTTATATTTTGCTGAGTTGAAGTTAGTATAAATTTAATTTCTACAAATAATGGAACATTCTATAAAAAAATGAAAATATGGATTATAGATAAAGTAATATAGCTTATAGTTCGGAATTATACGAACAATAAGCTATAATTTTTTGAAAAATATATGAAAAAACACTTGATTTATTGTAATATATCCATTAAAATTAAATCATGAATATTAAAAGACGAATAATAAAGTAAAAAAGCCTGATATAATCCGGTAATATGGTCCGGAGTTTCTACAAAAAGCCGTAAACTTTTTACTATTGGGTGAGGGTAACAAATGGAGCAAGGTGGGCTCTCATGTTCATCATCATTCAAAATTCAGGAGGTATGAAATGGATATTGCAAATCAGGCACCAAAGGGCTTCTTAGAAAGAACCTTTAAGCTGTCGGAGCACAACACAGATGTGAAAACAGAAGTACTAGCAGGTATCACAACATTTATGACTATGGCGTACATATTGGTAGTAAACCCTATGATTCTTGCTGATGCAGGCATGGATAAAGGGGCGGTATTCGTAGCTACAGCACTTGCAGCAGCTATTGCGACTTTCGTTATGGGATTCTTAGCAAACTACCCTTTTGCACTGGCTCCAGGAATGGGACTAAATGCATTCTTTGCTTATACTGTTGTACTTGGTATGGGTTATACTTGGCAATTTGCACTTATGGCAGTATTTATTGAAGGTATTATCTTTATTATCTTAACATTCTTTAACGTCAGAGAAAAAATTATAGATGCCATACCGCTAGGACTTAAAAATGCAGTTAGTGCTGGTATCGGATTATTCATCGCATTTATCGGACTTGCAAATGTAGGAATCGTACAGGCTGGTGGAGCTATTCTTTCAGTAGGAAATCTTCGAGAGCCACTTATAGTACTTAGTTTATTCGGACTTTTAGTAACAGCAGGACTTCTTGCAAGAAACATTAAAGGAGCATTTTTAATAGGGATGCTAGTTACTACCGCAGTTGGTATGGTTACAGGTATTGTTGCTCTTCCTTCAGGATTTGCATCTGCACCTCCATCACTTAGCCCTATATTTGGAGCTTTTCTTCAAGCTGATAAAGCTCAGATATTTGGACCAGAAATGGCTATCATCGTATTTACTTTCTTATTCGTAGATTTATTTGATACAGTAGGATGCCTAGTAGGTCTTGCAGCAAAAACTGACATGCTAGACGAAAACGGCAAGCTTCCGAAAGCTAAGCAAGCTCTATTTGCAGATGCGATAGGAACTACAGCAGGAGCTATACTTGGAACTTCAACAGTAACTACATTTGTTGAAAGTGCATCAGGAATTTCTGAAGGCGGAAGAACAGGACTTACAGCAGTTGTTACAGGAATGCTTTTCATAGCTTCACTATTATTTTCACCTATCTTCATAGCGATTCCATCTCAAGCTACTGCTCCAGTACTTATTCTGGTTGGGGTAATGATGGCATCATCTATGCTGAAAATAGATTTCCACGATATGACAGAAGCTATTCCAGCTTTCTTAACTATCGTAATGATGCCTCTTGCATACTCTATAGCTGAAGGTATCTTGTTTGGAGTAGTATCATTTGCTATCATCAAACTGCTAGCAGGAAAAGGAAAGACAGTAACACCTGCATTATATGTACTTGCGGTATTGTTCATAGCAAAAGTAATACTAGCAGGCTAAACTAATTAAATACAAAATCCCACCTGATTCTCGAGGTGGGCTTTTTTTCACAAAAAATCTATGAAAATTAACTAATTTTGTAAATTTTGAGGAGGATGTTATGAAAGTATCTGTTGTTATGGGATCTGTATCTGATTTTGATTCATTAAAAGAAATGCTGGATTTTTTCAAAGAAATGGATATTGAGGTGAGCCTTAGAGCACTATCTGCTCACAGAACACCAGGAGAGCTTATAGAATATCTTACAGAAATGGAAAATGAAGTTGAAGTATTCATAGCAGCAGCAGGAAAAGCAGCTCACCTTCCAGGAGTAGTAGCATCAAAAACCTTAAAGCCAGTTATAGGTATTCCAGTAAAAGCTTCAACCCTTGATGGACTAGATGCTCTACTTTCAATAGTTCAGATGCCAAAAGGCGTCCCAGTAGCAACAGTTGCAATAGACGGTTCACTTAACGCAGGAATCCTTGCAGCTCAGATTATAGCGCTAAAGGATGAAAAAACAGCTACAAAATTAAAAGAATACAAAAACAAAATGAGACTAGAAGTTCTTTCTAAAGAACAAGACCTTTTAAAAAGCAAAGGGTACTAAAACTATATAATTACGAAATTGAGCGAGATTATTAATCTTTTAAACTATATTTTAAAATTATAATACTGGAGGAATATATTATGAAAATGTTATATGAAGGAAAAGCTAAACAGGTATTTTTAACAGAAAATCCAAATGAGTATATAGTTCACTATAAAGACGATGCAACAGCATTTAACGGAGAGAAAAAAGACCAGCTTGCAGGAAAAGGACAGCTTAACAATGCGATATCTAGTCACATTTTCACTATGCTTAATGAAAAAGGCATCAAAACTCACTTCATAAAGCAAATCGACGAAAGAGATATGCTAGTAAAAAAAGTAACTATTCTTCCGCTAGAGGTTATAATTAGAAATATAAGCGCAGGTTCTATGGCGAAAAGATTAGACCTAAAAGAAGGTATTGCATTTGAAACTCCGATCTTTGAATTTTGCTACAAAAGAGATGACCTAGGGGATCCATTAATAAACGATGATCATGCTATTGCACTAGGAATAGTTACTAGAGAAGAAGTAGAGTTTATCAAGCAAGAGACATTTAAAATAAATGAAATTCTTAAAGACTTTTTTATGAAAGCAAATCTAAAGCTTGTTGATTTCAAAATCGAATATGGAAAAACAGAAGACGGTGAGATTATCCTTGCAGATGAGATTTCTCCTGATACTTGCAGATTATGGGATAAGGATACAGATAAAAAGCTTGATAAGGATAGATTTAGAAGAGATTTAGGTTCTGTTATTGAAGGCTACCAAGAAGTATTAGAAAGGATTAAATAATTATGTGCGGAATCGTAGGGGTATATTCTAACGAACCAGTAGTAAGAGATTTATTTTATGCACTCAACACTCTTCAGCATAGAGGACAGGAAAGCTGCGGAATAGCAGTTTCAGATGACAAGGATATCAGCTGTCATAAAGGAATGGGACTAGTTCAAGAGGTATTTAGAGAAGAAAATATTCAAAACATGAACGGCAATATAGGAATAGGACATGTACGCTACTCTACAGCAGGAGGAAGCTACGAATATAACACTCAGCCACTGCTTGGATTTTCAAAAGGCAAGAGAATAGCAATCGCTCATAATGGAAACTTAATAAATAATCAACTACTTAAGACAAGACTAGAAGAAGATGGAATGATGTTCCAAACCACTATAGATTCAGAGGTTATTCTTTATCTTATATCTAGATACTACAATGGGAATATGCTAGATGCAGTTAAAAAAACTATGGACCTCATAAAAGGAGCCTACTCTCTTGTAGTAATGCTAAAAGACAAAATGGTAGCAGTAAGAGACCCATACGGCTTTAGACCACTAGTTATGGGAAGACGTGGAGATGACTACATCTTTGCTTCTGAGACAGGAGTAATAGATGTACTAGGTGGAGAATATATCAGAGATTTAGAGCCTGGAGAGATAGTAATAGTAAAAGACAATAAAATGGAGTCCCATATGTACGAGCACAAGGCTCCTATGTCGACTTGTATATTTGAGCATATTTATTTTGCTAGACCAGATGCAACAATAGATGGACTAAATGCTTACTCATTCAGAGTAAAAACAGGAGAAATCTTAGCAAAGGAAAGCCCAGTCGATGCAGATGTAATCGTTCCAGTTCCAGACTCAGGCTGGCCGGGAGCTATAGGTTTTTCAAGTAAATCTGGCATCCCTATAATGGAAGGGCTAGTAAAAAATCGCTACATGGGAAGAACCTTTATCAAGCCGACTCAAAGAGAACGTGAAATAGCAGTAAAACTAAAGCTAAACCCTATAGTAGATGTGGTAAAAGGAAAAAAAGTAGTACTGGTTGATGACTCAATAGTAAGAGGAACTACTTCTAAAAGATTAATAGAGAGCCTAAGAGCAGCAGGAGCAAAAGAGGTTCATATGAGAATCACATCTCCCCCAGTTACTCACTCATGCTATTTTGGAATAGATACTCCTAGAAGAAAAAACCTAATAGCAGCTCACAGCACAGTGCAGGAAATCTGTGACAATATAGGCGCTGATTCACTAGGCTTTATATCTATAGATGCCCTAAGAGAAGCGGCAGGACCAGAGTTTAAATTTTGCAAGGCTTGCTTTGATGGAAAGTATCCGCTTGACCCTTGCGTACTATAAATAATATTAAAAATACCTATTAAAAAATTGGAGGATATGATGGAAAAGTTAACCTATGCAGCATCAGGAGTCGATATTGACGAAGGCAATCGCGCCGTACAGCTAATGAAAAGCAAGGTAGCATCTACCTACACTAGCGCAGTGGTAGGAGATTTGGGAGCTTTTTCTGGAGGATTTTCATTAAAAGATTTTAAGCATATGGAAGAGCCTGTGCTACTTGCGGCTACAGACGGCGTGGGAACAAAGCTCATCATAGCTCAGATGATGGACAAGCACCACAGCGTAGGGCAAGACCTAGTTGCTATGTGTGTCAATGACCTTATTTGCCAAGGTGCAAAGCCACTATTTTTCTTAGATTACGTAGCTACAGGCAAAGTAAATGCAGAAAAAATAGCAAACATAGTTGGCGGAATAGCTGACGGCTGTAAGATGGCAGACTGCTCGCTAATAGGTGGAGAAACTGCAGAAATGCCTGATATGTACACGGAAGATGAATATGACCTAGCTGGGTTTGCAGTAGGGATAGCGGACAAAGCAAAAATTCTAGATGGCTCTAGAGTAAAAGAAGGAGATGTAGTTATAGGACTTGCATCTAGTGGACTGCACAGCAATGGCTACTCGCTAGCAAGAAAGCTTTTCTTTGACCATTTAGGACTAGGAATAAACGATAAGATAAATACTAGCATCAGAACTATAGGTGACTTACTTCTAGTACCTACTAAAATCTACGTAAAAACGATTATGGATATATTAGAAAAATATGATATCAAGGCTATAGCTCATATCACAGGTGGAGGACTTCTTGAAAACGTACCTAGAGTACTGCCAGATGACCTAGATGTATACATCAACAAAGGCTCATGGAATATGCCTGAGATATACAAAGAAATTCTAGCTCTAGACAAAATAGAAGAAAAAGAACTCTACAAAAGCTTTAACATGGGTATAGGAATGGTAGTAGTAGTAAACAAGGAAGAAGCAAAAACTATACTTGACCATATCAATGAAAATAGCTGGGACGACGCTTTTATCATCGGAACTGTAGAAAAAGGCAGTAAAAAGGTGATTTTAAATGGAAACATCTAAAGACCAGATGCAAAAATTAAAGCTAGCAGTTTTAGTCTCTGGTTCAGGAACAAATCTTCAGTCTCTTATAGATGCCCAGAAGGAAGGCTACTTTAATTCTGAAATAGCACTAGTCGTATCAAATAAAGCCTCAGCCTATGGACTGACAAGAGCAGAAAATGCTGGAATAAAAGCGCTAGTTATAAAGTCAGATAAAGAGCTACTAGATGCTCTGCTAGAAAATGAAATCGACCTAATAGTACTAGCTGGATATCTAAAAGTAATCAGCTCAGAGCTTATAAATGCTTACGAAAATAAAATAATAAACATCCATCCATCCCTGCTTCCAGAATATGGAGGTCATGGGATGTATGGGCTTTATGTTCACGAAAAAGTATTTGCTGACAAAAAAGACCAAACAGGAGCAACAGTTCACTATGTGACAGCCGAGGTGGATGAAGGACCGATTATAATTCAGAAAAAACTAATAGTAGACTACGATGTAATTAAATCTCCTGAAGAGCTTCAGAAAGCAGTGCTAGTAATAGAACATCAGATACTTAAAGAAGCTATAAAAATAATAGAAGAGCAATAATCAATATCATAACAAAGTAAATGACTATGAGTAAGTAAATAAAAACATGCAATAGTTATTTATAAGAAGTTTAACTAATTAAATTTTAAAATATACGAGGTGAGATATGAAGGCTCTAATAAGTGTAACTGACAAGACCGGAATTGCAGACTTTGCCCTTGGACTAGAAAAATTTGGCTATGAAATAGTATCTACTGGTGGAACTTTGAAAGTTTTACTAGACGCTGGAGTAAAAGCTATATCAATAGATGAGCTTACTGGATTTCCAGAAATGCTAGACGGAAGAGTTAAGACCCTTCACCCAAAGGTTCATGGAGGAATCCTACATATCAGAGCAAATGAAACCCATGTTGCTACAGTAAAAGAGCATGGAATCGACCCTATAGACATGGTAGTAGTAAACCTATACGATTTCGAAGGCACCCTAAAATCTGGCAAGCCTCACGATGAAATAGTAGAAAATATAGATATCGGTGGCCCATCAATGATTAGATCAGCTGCTAAAAACTATAAAGATGTAGCAGTAGTAACTGACCCGAAAGATTATCAAGAAATATTGGAAAGACTATCAAATAAAACTCTAGATGAAGCCTACAAAAGAAAACTAGCTTACAAAGCATTCTCGCTTACTGGATACTACGATGCCATGATAGGCAGATACTTTGCTGGGCTAGAAAATGAAACCTTCCCAGAAAGAACAGCTATAGGTTTACTAAAGGAATCATCTCTTCGCTACGGAGAAAACCCTCACCAAAACGCAGCAGTTTATGAGGATGCTATGACTACTAGCCTTATGACAGGCATGATTCAGCTTCATGGCAAGGAGCTTTCATTTAACAACCTAAACGACCTAAACACTGCTCTAGAGCTAGCTAGTGAATTTGAAGAGCCGGCTGTAGCAGTAATCAAACATGCAACTCCGTGTGCAGCAGCTATAGGAAGTACTATTTATGAAGCCTTTGTAAGAGCTTATGAAGCAGATAAAATGTCTATATTTGGCGGAATAGTAGCTATGAATAAAGAAATGGATGCAGAAACGGCAACTGCCATGGATGAAATTTTCCTAGAAATAGTTGCGGCGCCTTCATATAGTGAGCAGGCCCTAGAAATACTTAAGAAAAAGAAAAATCTAAGAATCCTAGTTATAAACTATAACAATAAAAAATCTGGACTAGATGTAAAATTCGCTAGCGGAAAAGTATTAATCCAAGAAACAGACAATCTAAACTGCGAAAAGCTAGAGACAGTTACAACTACTGCTCCTACTAAGGCTCAGCTAGATGATATGAAATTTGCCATGATAGTATGTAAACATGTGAAATCTAATGCTATAGTAATAGCAAAGGGCGGAGCAACAGTAGCTATCAGTGGTGGACAGACATCTAGAATCTGGGCACTTCAAAACGCCATCAGAAATAACCCAGACAAAGACTTTGCAGGATGCAGCCTAGCGTCTGATGCCTTCTTCCCATTTGATGACTGTGTGACCTTGTCAGCAGAGCATGGCATAGCAGCTATCATGCAGCCAGGTGGAGCAGGAAGAGATCAAGATAGCATAGATGCCTGCAACAAATCAGGAATAGCTATGGTATTTACAGGAACTCGTCACTTTAAACACTAGAATAAAATAGCCCATTGATGCAAATTTAGTGTCAATGGGCACTTATAACCTTGTCATATTCACAATAAAAACAGGAGGATAACCTATGAATATCCTAGTAATCGGGGGCGGAGCTAGAGAGCACGC
This sequence comes from Acetoanaerobium sticklandii, assembly GCF_000196455.1. NCBI lineage: Bacteria > Bacillati > Bacillota > Clostridia > Peptostreptococcales > Filifactoraceae > Acetoanaerobium > Acetoanaerobium sticklandii. The sequence goes on from NC_014614.1 coordinate 386,298, forward strand.
TATCATCTACAAACTAAGTCAAAGCAGCAGAGCAGAAAAAATCTACGCAGCTCCAGGCAATGCAGGAATAGCTGAGCTAGCAAAATGCATAGACATTTCAGCAACAGATGTAGAGGGCTTAGTAGAATTTGCAAAAAATAACAGCATAGACCTTGTAATAGTTGGACCTGAGGATCCTCTTTGCATGGGAGTAGTAGATATACTCACAGCAGAGGGGATAAAGGTTTTTGGACCAGAAAAAGCCTCAGCTCAGCTAGAGGGTAGCAAAGCCTTTGCAAAAGAGTTCATGCTAAGAAATGAAATACCTACAGCTAGGTACATAAAGACTTCAGATATAAATCAAGCTATGCAGGCATTTGAAATGATGTTTACTAGCTCACCTTACGGCAAGGCAGTAATAAAAGCTGATGGACTCTGCGCAGGCAAAGGAGTAGTAGTAGCTGAGAGCCTAGAACAAGGCTTTGAATTTATAACTGAGGTACTGACAAATAAAATTTTTGGAGAAACTGAGCTAGTACTAGAAGAATACATCGAAGGCATAGAGGCATCCCTGCTTTGCTTTGTAGACCATAACACAATAGTAGCTATGCCTACAGCAAAAGACCACAAGAGAATCTACGAAGCTGAAAGAGGGCCAAACACTGGTGGAATGGGAACTTACTCGCCAAACCCTATAGCCCTAGCCTATCACGATGAGATGATAAAAGAGGTAGCTCAGGCATATCATAAGGGACTGCAAAAAGAAGGGCTTAGTTATAGAGGAATCATATTCTTTGGCTTCATGATTACTCCAGAGGGTATCAAGGTACTTGAATTTAACACTAGATTCGGAGATCCAGAAACTCAGTCCATATTAGTTAGATTAGAGACGGATTTACTAGAGATATTTGACATGGCAACCCAGGATAAACTAAATGAACTGGATATAAAATGGAGTGATGATCAGGCAGTAACCTTAGTTCTAGCATCAAAAGGCTATCCAGGAGCGTATGAAAAAGGAAAGCCTATAACTATAAAAGATAAAGCTATGATAGATAGCCTTGGAGTAGTATTTCACGCAGGAACAAAGCTTGATGGAAATACAGCTGTGACAAATGGAGGCAGAGTACTTAGCCTTACAGCAAAAGCCCCTACTCTAGATGAGGCTATGGAAAAAGCATATAAAATGGCAGAGCTTATTGATTTTGAAGGAAAAACCTACAGGAAGGATATCGGACCTATGGTAAAAAGAATCTATGTTCAGAAAAAAGCTGAGTTTGACATTGAAGGAGCTTCACTTGCAGCTCAGATTAAGGAAAGCCTAGGAATACATCTAGAATCAGTAAGCCCATATCAACGCTATGATATGCAAAACATAACTATAGATGAGATAAACAAAATATCAAAAACCATCCTCAGCGAGCCACCTGTAGATGATATATATATCCAAGAAGAGGCATTTGAAGTAGAAAAATCTATGACTAGCCCTATTGTTGTAGAGCTTCATAGAGGACAGTACGACCAAAGAGAAGATGGCCTGCTTCAGTCACTAGCAGTGGTGCTAGGAAAAGAAGATGTAAAAATCAGATGTGCTAGAGTCTATGACATCAAAGGTAAAGTTACAGCCAAAGAGCTGGAAAAAATCAAAGCCTACCTTATCAACCCAGTAGACCAGCAAGAAGGCAGCATGAAGCTTCCAAATCTATTAGAAGACGAGCAGCCTATCATCCAGACAAAAGCTGTGATAGATGGCTTTATAGCTATGGATGAGTCAGCTCTGTCAGATTTTCATGCAAAAAACGGCCTAGCTATGAAGCTAGAGGACCTAAAATATTTCCAAGATTATTTCAAAACTAAAGAAAATCGTGACCCTAGTGAAGTAGAGCTTGCAATGGTAGATACTTACTGGTCTGATCACTGTAGACATACTACATTTAACACAGTGCTAGAAAATGTAAGCTTTATATCCTCAGCAAATAAAGCTATTCAGCTAGCAGTGCTTCAGGCATACAAGGACTACCTAGACCTAAGAGAAAAAGCTCACAACAACGAAAAGCCACTCACTCTTATGGATATGGCTACCATAATGGCTAGATACATGAGAAAAAATGGCCAGCTAGATGACCTAGAGGTATCTGATGAAATCAATGCTTGCTCAGTAAAAATAAAAGTAAAAGTAAACGGTGAAGACCAAGATTACCTATTGATGTTCAAAAACGAAACTCACAACCATCCTACAGAGATAGAGCCTTTTGGTGGAGCTTCAACTTGCCTAGGTGGAGCTATAAGAGATCCATTATCTGGACGTTCATATGTATACCAGGCTATGAGAGTAACAGGCTCAGCAGACCCTAGAGAAGCAATAAGCGAAACACTAGAGGGCAAATTGCCACAGAGAAAAATAACTCAAGAAGCAGCTAGAGGCTACAGCGCATATGGAAACCAAATAGGACTTTGTACAGGCTTTGTAGATGAAGTTTATCACCCAGGCTTTAAAGCTAAAAGAATGGAAGTAGGCGCAGTAATAGGAGCGGCTCCTGCAGAAAACGTAATACGTAAACAGCCAGAATCTGGCGACATCATAGTATTAATCGGCGGAAGAACAGGAAGAGATGGAGTAGGTGGAGCTACAGGCTCGTCAAAAGAGCAAACAGAAAAATCTATAGAACTATCTTCAGCAGAAGTCCAAAAAGGTAATGCGCCATCTGAGCGTAAACTTCAAAGACTATTTAGAAATCCAAAAGCTGCTTCTCTAATCAAAAAATGTAATGACTTTGGAGCAGGTGGAGTATCAGTAGCAATAGGAGAGCTAGCAGATGGACTAGATATCAAGCTAGATAAAGTTCCACTAAAATACGCTGGACTTACACCAAAAGAAATAGCAATCTCAGAATCACAAGAGCGTATGGCTTGTGTGATATCGCCAGCTGATTTAGATGCATTTATGAAGCTGTGCCACGAGGAAAACATAGAGGCTACAGTAGTAGCTACAGTAACAGATACAAATAGACTAGTTATGACTTACAACAATGAAGTCATGGTAGATATAGATAGAACCTTCCTAGATAGTGCAGGAGTTACCTCATCTCAAGAAGTAGAAGTAGAAATTCCTTACACTCTAGATATGTTTGCAGAGACAGAAATTAAAGATATAGAAGCAGAGCTAAAATCTAGACTAGCAGACCTGAATGTATGTAGCAAAAAAGGTCTGATTCAAAGATTTGACAACACTATAGGAGCGGCTAGCGTGCTGATTCCTCTAGGTGGAGATTATCAGCTTACACCAGCTCAAGGTATGGCATGCAACATACCATCTCTAGATGGAGATACATCTACTGCTTCAGTTATGACCTATGGCTACAACCCATATCTATCTGAGCAGAGTCCATTTCATGGAGCTTACTATGCAGTGATAGAGTCAGTGAGCAAGATAGCAGCCCTAGGAGCACCAGTAGAAAAAACTAGACTATCACTCCAGGAATACTTTGAAAAGCTAGGCGAAGACAAGCGCAAATGGGGTAAGCCCCTATCTGCCCTTATAGGAGCTCTAAAAGTACAAAGAGAGCTGAATCTTCCTGCTATAGGTGGCAAAGACTCTATGTCAGGTACCTACAAAGACCTAAATGTACCTCCTACCTTGATATCATTTGCAGTATCATATCAAGACAGCGAAAAAATCATATCACAGGAGCTAAAAGAAGCAGGAAACACCATAGGCTTACTTTTCACTCCAGCTACAGAGGACAACCTGCTAGATATGGAAATGTACAAAGACAACCTAAATACACTAAAAGCTTTAGCCTTGGAGAATAAAATAAAATCAGCCTATGCAGTTACGCATGAAGGTATATTAGCTGGACTAACTAAAATGGCATTTGGAAACAACCTAGGAGTAAATCTAAATGCAGATTTAAAAGCAGATATGCTGTTTAAACCTCTATACGGCTCATTTGTAGTAGAGCTAGCTGAGGAAGATGCAAGAGTTATGACACTAGGAAAAGTAGAAAAAACTCCAGTTCTAAAAGTAGGAGCTAGTGTAGCTATAGAGCTAAAAGACCTTCAGGCTGCCTATGAAGAGCCACTTGAGTCTGTATTTGGAACCAAAAATCCAGCTCAAGAAACAGTAAAAACTGTATTTGAAGCTCAGTCAAAGCTAGAGGCAAAACCTAGTAAAGCAAAAACGAGCATTGCTCAGCCAAAGGTAGTAATCCCAGTATTCCCAGGAACAAACTGCGAATACGACAGTGCCTTTGCCTTTGAAAAAGCTGGAGCAAAAGCAACCATTCAGGTCCTTAGAAACCTAACACTAAAAGATATAGATGAATCTCTAAAGGAACTAGAAAAAACCATCAGAGAATCTCAGATTCTTATGATACCTGGAGGCTTTAGCTTAGGGGATGAACCAGATGGATCAGGTAAATTCATAGCGGCAGTGCTTAGCTCACCTAGAATCAGCGATGCAATAGCTCAGCTACTAGAAAAAAATGATGGCTTGATACTTGGAGTTTGCAACGGCTTCCAAGCACTTATAAAAACTGGACTTCTTCCATACGGTGAGATTAAGACACTTGATTCAGATGCACCTACACTTACTCATAACGCTATAGGAAGACATATGGCTCAGTTTATAAAAACAAAGGTAGTAGCTACAAACTCACCTTGGACTAGCCTATTAACTGAAGGAGATATCCATCAGATACCAGTATCTCATGGAGAAGGTAGACTAATCGGAAGCGAAGCAGTAATAAAACAGCTGTATGACAACCACCAGGTAGCCTTTCAGTATGTAGATGACTCTGGAAATCCTACGATGAAGCTACCATATAACCCAAATGGTTCTTACGGAGCAATAGAGGGCCTAGTAAGCCCATGCGGCAGAATCCTAGGCAAAATGGGACACACAGAAAGAGTTCAAAAAGGCCTCTTCAACAACTACAAAATAACTTCAAAACAACTACTATTTGAAGGCGGAACAACCTACTACAAATAACAAAATCATTAGGGACGGTTCTTTTTGATTTCCTCATAAGGAATCAAAAGGGACGGTTCTTTTTGATTTTAAAAAATTTAAGAAAACAATAAAATTAAATGGGAGTGGTCAAAAAGAACCGTCCCTCGTGATTTTTGGTTTGAAATTAACATAAATTACATATATAATTAAATTCATAAGACTATTGATTGAAAATTATGATAATATGGTAGAAAAGTTTCCAAAGGTTTGCAAAATCAATAGTAATAGTTTAAGCTATATATTATAACTTAATGATATTTAACTAAGTCTAAGGGAGGTCTTCTATGGGATTTTTTGGTGGTAGCAAGATTACGGATGAACATATCAGAGCATCTAGGGAAATTAAAAAAAGAAATTTAACTCAAATGATACCTAGTGAGCTTGGAGAATTTGCTCAAAACATCAATAGCTTTATAATTGATATCAGAACTAATCTAGGTCAGTTTTATGCACTTTCACAAAAAATGTCAGAAGAATCAGAGGTACTTTCCAGTAGCCTAGAAGAAGCCAATGAAACCTTTGCTATGGTAGACAAAAGAGTTGATGATTTTGCTGAACAGATGAATCAAAGAAGTGAGAGAATATCTGAGCTTAAAGAATCTTTAGAGCAGTTTGTAGAGAGCTCAAAAGAATCTGAAACAGGAGCCAAGGAAGTAACTGATGCATTAAGCCAAATGCATGATGCAATCATACATGGAAAAGAAGATTTCCTAAAAGTTGTAAAGCTTCTAAACACTACAAAAGATACTGGACTGGATTTGGCAGGAAACATGACATCGCTAGCTGGTGAAATAAAAAATATTAATAAAATCATAGAGGAAGTACAAAGCATAGCAAACAAAACAAATCTACTTTCACTAAACGCTTCGATAGAGGCAGCTAGAGCAGGAGAATCTGGAAGAGGTTTTGCTGTTGTTGCTCAGGAAATTGGAAAGCTTGCTATGCAGTCTCAAGAAGCCGTAGAAAAAATTGACTCTACACTGACAGATTTGGCAGCTAGAATCATAAACATAACAGAAAATGTAACCACAGAGATGAACCATGTAGAGCAAGAAGCGAAAGTGGCTGATAACTCTATAGCATCTATGCAGATCATAGATGAGGAAGCCAAAAAAGCAGCCTCAAAAATGAAAAATCTAGAAAAAAACACCCAGATTCAGAAAAAGCTAGGAGAAAAAGTTGAACTTGTATCTGCTGATTTTATTCAGCTTATGGAGGATGTAACTAGCCTGTCTGAAGATATGAGAGCAGGAAGTCAGAATTACTATGCAAAGTCTCAAAACATCACAGCAATGCTATTAGAAACAGAAAAAAGAACTCAGGAAATCTTTGGCTTTATCCGTTCTTATACTGAGAGTTTACCTCTTACTGATAAAATGAAAACCTGCATAGCAAATGCCAAATCAGCACTTGCAAATAAGCAGACAGATACGTCACTTTTAAAAAGAGAAAATAATAAAGTAGCAAGAGAAGAGCTAAAAAAATTGGCAAAAGCATATCCATCATTTGAAGTAATCTGTATACTAGATGCTAGTGGATTAAGCTTAGTGTCGAGCATAGATGAAGAAGACTACAAGCTTAACTTCTCTCATGCAGAGTATTTTAAATCAGCTATTGCAGGAAATACTTATGAATCAAAGCCATACATATCTACAGATACAGGGAACTACTGCGTTGCAGTATCTCTTCCAATAAAAGAAAATGGAAATATTGTAGGTGTTATAATGGCTGACGTATCACTTGCGTAAAAATAAAATAAAAAGGAACTTTATATGAAAATAAATATAGTAGGACTCGGTCCAGGAAGTCTTGATAACATTAGCTACAAAGTATATGAGATAGTGACAGCTTCAAATCTTCCACTTTATATTAGAACAAAAAAACACCCAGTAATAGATACTCTAGAGCAAAGAGGTATGAAGGCAGAATATCTTGATAGATTTTATGAAACTGGAGAGGTATTTGAGCAGGTATATGAAGCTATTGTAGATTACTTGATTGATGAAGTGAAAACACAAAATGAAATCATATACGCTGTACCTGGGCATCCTTATGTAGCGGAGCAAACAGTAGCTATTCTTCATGAAAAATGCAAAGAGCAAAATATAGAAATAGTAACTTATCCATCCATGAGCTTTATTGACGCTTTATTTGCCGCAGTAAAAAGAGACCCTTCAGATGGATTTGAGCTAAAGGATGCATTTAACATAGATACTCTTAGCCTAGATACTGAGCATGATTTAGTAATCACTCAGGTATATGACAACCTCATAGCCTCTGAAACAAAATTAAAGCTACTAGAAGCATATCCAGATGAACATGAGGCATATATAGTTAAAAACGCTGGAATAACAGGCACAGAAGAAATAACAGTATGTAAAATATATGAGTTAGACCAGATGGGAATATGCTACGATTACTTAACTAGCCTCTACATTCCAAGAGTAATTCACAAAACCTACAGCAATCTTTCTGACCTCATAAACATAGTTAGAAAGCTAAGAGGACCAGATGGCTGCCCTTGGGATGCTAAGCAAACTCATGAATCACTTAAGGACCATATAGTTGAAGAAGCTACAGAAGTAAAAGAAGCAATAGAAAATGACGACCTAGATAACCTAATAGAAGAGCTTGGGGACGTACTGCTTCACATAGTGTTTCACAGCGAGCTAGGCAGAGAGTCTGGCTACTTCAACCTTCTAGACATTACGGATGGGATTTGCAAGAAGCTCACATTTAGACATCCACACGTGTTCTCAGACTTAGAAATTGATGAAAAAGACCTACCAGAAATGTGGGAAAGATTGAAGCAGATTGAAAAAAACAACAAAAATACTGATAAACAGCGAATTAGAGGTTGACGAAACATAAATATTGAATATACAATAGGAATTAGGACAAGACAATACATCCCGATGATAAACTAAATGGGAAGCTTAGTATGACTAAGCTAAAACGTAGCAAAGCTACATAATAATAAGGAGGTATATTACAAATGAACAAAGCTGAATTAGTTGCAAAAATGGCTGAGAAGAGTGGCATGACTAAGAAAGATACAGAGGTAGCTTTAAACTCTTTTATGGCATCAGTTGAAGAAGCATTAGTAGCTGGAGAAAAAGTTCAACTTGTTGGATTTGGAACATTCGAGACAAGAGAAAGAGCAGCAAGAGAAGGAAGAAATCCAAGAGATCCAGAAAAGAAAATTAAAATACCTGCTTCAAAAGCTCCAGTATTCAAAGCTGGAAAAGGCTTAAAAGAAAAAGTTAACGCTACAAAAGCTGCAAAATCATCTAAAAAGAAATAAAGACAATAAAAGGACTACAGGGCTTTTGCCATGTAGTCTTTTCAAATAAGGAGAACTATAATGAGATTAGATAAATATCTTAAGGTATCACGTATCATAAAAAGAAGAACAGTTGCAAAAGATGCTTCAGATGCTGGAGTAGTGTTCATAAACGGCAAAGAAGCCAAAGCCTCCACTAAAGTTAAAATAGGAGATATACTAGAGCTTCATTTCGGAGAAAAAATTTTAAGAGTTAAAGTACTTGATTTAAAAGAACATGTAGGCAAGGACGAAGCAGCTTCCTTGTATGAGGTGATTGAGTAGTGAAAGGCAAAAATCAGGATGAAACAAAATCAAGTAAAGTTGTAGAGCTGGATTTTAAGAGCGATAAATCTAAAAAAACTAAAAAAAAGCTTGATAGCTTTGATGTTGCATCGGCAGTAGTCATAGGACTATTAATTTGGGCAGGGATATCTTTGTCATTTACATTTATAGAGCAACAAATGGAAATCTCTGTCCTAAAGGAAAGAAAACTGGCATTAGAAACTCAGATAAAGCAAGAAGAAAAAGAACTTAAAAAAACAAAAAAAATACTTAATCAGATGGATACCTTAGAGTTCATAGAAAAACAAGCTAGAGAAAAACTTGGAATGATAAAACCGGGTGAAACCGTATATATAGATTTGACAAAAAAGAAAAACTAAGGGGTGAAATAAATGAAACTAGCATCGATAGATATTGGGACAAACTCTATGAGGCTACTTATTACCGATTATGAAAATGGATTTTCTAAAAGAAAAAAATATACAAATATAACCAGAATAGGTAGAGGGGTAGATGAATTTGGATATATATCCAAAGAAGCCATAGACCGTAACATACATGCACTCAAAGAATTTGTTGAAATAGCCAAACACGAAGATTGCGAGGAAATATATGTCATGGGAACATCAGCTCTGAGAGATAGTAAAAACAAAGAGGAATTCATAGAAAGAGCAAAAAACGAAGCTGGAGTAAATGTAGACATTATATCTGGAAATGATGAGGCATCACTTGGATTTTATGGAGTAACAGCTGACCTAAAAGAAGAAGGCCAAGTTCTTATCCTAGATATAGGAGGAGGCTCAACAGAGTTTATCCTAGGGGATAAAACAGGAGGAATAGTTTTTAGTAAAAGTGAAAACATCGGCTCAGTAAGACTTACAGAAAAATTCATAAAATCAGACCCAGTAGATGAAATCGAGCTAGAAAACATGGATGCCTATATCAAGGCAGTAACAGAAAACACCATATCAATCCTCAAAACCTACCCTATTACAAAGCTCATAGGTATCGGTGGAACTGCTACTACTATATCTGCTATGGTACAGCAACTAGATGTCTACGATATGGAAAAAGTTCATCAAAGCCTAGTAATGTATGAAGAGGTAGAAGCTATATTCAAAGACCTAAAATACAAAACATTAGATGAAAGGCGGATGATAAAAGGCCTACAGCCTCAAAGAGCGGACGTAATAACAGCAGGAGTAAACATCCTAAAAAACCTCATGTCCTACCTAGAAATGAAAGACATACTTATAAGCGAATACGACAACCTAGAAGGCCTAGTCTACACAAAAAACAAAAACTAAATCAAAATGAAATCAAAAGGGACGGTTCTTAGTGATTTAAATCACTAAGAACCGTCCCTTTTGATTTTCGAAAATGGTTACCCATCGGCAACAATTTTTAGTTTATCTAGCATCTTTAATAGTATCTCGTAGTCTTCCGTCATAATCAAAGCTATGAATTTCAGACGGTCTATTTCTTTCTCTATCATCATATAAATTGATAATAACATCAGAATCTTTAAATTTTCTTTCAGCTTCTTCTCCGATGTCTTCTATAAAACTATCAAATGCTCTAGCAACACTATCAGTTTTTAAAGTAGATAATATTGAAGAAGTTATTTCGATGTCTGGGTACATATTAATTTCAACATCGCCTCTGTATTCATCAACCTCATAAGTGAAACCGATATCTCTAATAGTTGAATCAACATAGAATTCTTCAAAATCTCTATCATCATTCAAAATATCTTCTAAATCTTGTAAATCTCTTGTTGAAAGATCGCCACTACTAGAAGAACTGCTGCTCTTTAATTTATCAACTTCTGCTTCTAGCTTGGTTTTATCTGCTTTTAGGGTAGTAATTTCAGATTCTTTAGCTTGTAGCTGAGTATTTAGAGCTGCTAGTTGCTGTTGGTATAAAGCAACTTCTCCACTAGCTGTACCACCCTTTGGAGTTACTGATAATGAAGCGGCTTGTCCTGTCGCTGCTGGAGTCCACTGAACATTGGCTATTCCTAAATTTTGAAGTGTAGATATCGGTACATAAACTCTGCTGTTTGCTATAAATGGTTTAAGAGCCGTATCAGAAATAAATTGCTCTGTTCCGTTTACCACTAATTTAAAAGTATCATAATATGCATCTTGCTTAATAGGGGTAGCAGCATAAGCTATGGTTCCTGCTAGCATAGTAGTAAGCATAGTACCAATTATTGCTATTTTTTTCTTTGAACTAAATAACTTCACAAAAAACTCCTCCTTTATAATTGTCACTAATTGAATTATAACCTTTATAAATTACAACACAATTACAGAATATTTACAACCCTGTAGCACTTGTATAGAGAAAAATTAAAAAAATATTACAATTATATATCTATTCAATACAAAAACTAAAATCATACAGTATAATAGACGATATATAAAAAGATTGTAGTGTTAATTCTTTATAGTCAATATAACTTTATTAATCTAATGAACTTATGACTATTCTACATCTAACAAAATAATGAAAATTAAATAAGGATGGTTACTTAGAAATAAACTAGAAAATAAATTTGCAAAAAGAAAGGGATGGGCACCAAAAATCATGATTAAAACAAAACAAAAACCAAAAGGAAAATTATTGTTATCTTGGATATTAATTTTTACATTTTTACTAACTTCTTTACCTATGGATAGTTATGCAGCACCACCAACACAAAAGCCTTTGGTAAAGAGTTTATCAGTGCAAAGTGTTCAAGGTAAATATACTCGTATATATATAAGCGGTGAGTTCCTACAAGGGGCTGAGTTTATTATGAATACAAAAAATCTGAGAACTTTGCCTGAAGCTAAAATTGATGCGGGAGATAGTTATTTTTCGGTAGAATTCTCTACCGTTTCTGGAGATAATACCGCCAGTGCAAACTTACCTATACTAGCAAACAATATACTTAATACTAGCAATGTTATTGGTTCACAAGAATATGAAATAAAATTTGGTACTGATTATCCTACCCTTAGTGTGTCAGATAGAAAAGGCTACTTAGGAAAGCCATATAAGCTTTCGGGGCAAAATCTAAAGGACAAAGGTGACTATATAAATGAAAAAGATTCATTCTTTATAGTTGGAAATAGACAAAATGATGATTATTCTGTTGATGGAAATCAAGTAACTATTAATAATTTAAAGGGTGACCCAGGACTTGGTAGAGATATAACTATAAGAATTGATTTTCAAGACAGTGGGAATCTTTACCGTCCTACGAATACATCACCAGAACAAACAGTACAAGTAAAGTCCTATTATGAATTTACACTAGAAAAAGTAATAGATATTAAAAAGCCCTTTGATGGATTAGACTATATGAGTGTAGTTCCCAAAAAAGGAACTTACAAAGGAGGAACGACACTTAACATAACTGCCATGGCAAATGCTGACCCTGACGACCCAGACCCAGCGATTGCAGCCACATCAGTGCCTATATTAGATAAAGATATATTTAAAGACACTATGCGAGTTAGGTTAGTTAAAAAAGATGATCCTACAAAAATAGTTCAAACAATAAACCCTCTTGTCGTAAAAAATCCAGCAGGACAAGGAATTGGACTTACGGTAGATACCCTACCAGTTTCTATTAATGACGTAAATGAAGATTTTCATATGGAAATATATAATGTATTTGATAATAACGAAGAGTCTATAAAACAAAATGCATTCAGATATATGGAGGGGGGAAGTTCGCTTGATCTTGCCTCGATCCTTCCGCCTAAAGGTCCTGATGGAGGAAATACTTTAGTTCAAATAAAAGGTATAAATTTATTAAACATAGACGAGGTTGAAGATATCGTGGTTCCAGATGGAACTGTGCCTAATGGAGAAATTTTGTTTAAGCCGAGCTCTACAACTATAGGACCAGACCCTAACGATAAAGAATGGCTGTTAATCAGCTATATTGTTCCATCAGGAACAACCTATGGAGGGAAACCTGTAGATACAATATATAGAAAAGTTAGAGTGTATATAGGTAGAAATGCATTACCTCAACAATTAAACATATTAGATACAGAGCCTACACCAATAGATTCAGCTCATTTTATGAGTAAAAATCCCAAACTAGATGGTGTGGTTTTCAAAACCCAAGGATTAGATGCAAGCGTTCAGCAGACATATGATGTAAATGTAGAAACAAAGACATACATTAAACTTGTAGGAATGCAGGAATATCCCCCTATAGTAGAAAGAGATATATTAGAGGGGAAATATACATTTGATCGTACTACTGTCAATCCGACAGTGGAAAGTGTTGAACCTTTATATGGGTACTATAATAATTTAGGAGCATTGGGTTTAGACCAGAGTGCTTCAGCTGACAAAGACAATGTAAAACCTTTGATGCTAAGATTAAAAGGTAAAAACTTTGAAGTTAGAAGAGAATTAAATCCAGTAACAAATCAATATGAGCCTATTTATCCAAAAATAGAGATAAGAAATAATGAAGCCTTGGCAGAGGAGTTTAAGACACCACTAGGGGAGCCTGTTTTTAGAGACGCTGCAGATATAGAAAACAAAACAAAAGTCATAAAAGTCTTAAAAGCTGATGGGACAGTAGTAGATGGGCAAGGACAGAATCGTTTTGGAGAAATAATGGTAATAGAAGTAGCACCGCAAATAGATGTAACTCAATTTAGTAGTTTTATATTGCAACAAGGAACAGAAGGTAATGGATTCAAAGATCTTAAAGCAAGGTTTGCGATAATACAAAAATCTGGTAATAATAATGGAAGTATAGCATCAGAACCGACTTTTGACTTTAGATATCCAACAAATAGCGATAAACAAAAACAACCACATATTGAGAATGTATATTATGCAGGTTCTCCTACTAGGGTTATAAACTCTGATTTGGAGAATGAGATAACAGTAAGATTCATATCTTATCCAGTTACTAATTTAGATAAAGTAGTAGTTACTATTGATGGAATGGATATGAAAGATCGAATTATAAAAAGAGATTATGATGAAGATGGAAGTGGCTATGCTTATATAATTCTTAAAACCCCGAAAGGAATTTCTGGAAAGACTAGATTAGAAGTTATATCACTAGAAGGCCTAATGGATTCGTATAATCTAGATTTTCAACCGGTAAATGGTCCTTTTTTAAAGGAATTAATTCCGAATAATGGACAAGCAGGGACTTGGGTTGTTGTAAAAAGAAATGATGATATAAATAATATCGGATTTATTATGCCTCAAAATAATGACCCAAATACAGCTTCGAAAATTTTAATTGATGGACAACCAATATCTGGAGCTATAGTAAAAGATTCGAACACAATGGTATTTCAAATTCCAGAAAACACAACATTAGGTAATCATAACATTCAAGTTGAGAATCCGGATAAAAGTAGAAGCCAAGGCTTACCATTTCTAGTTAGAGATGTACATGGCGACGTAGTAGAAATACAATCTATAGATCCAGATCATGGAGATTTAAAAGGAGGAATACCTTCGACAATCACAGCAAAGCCAGGAACCAATTTTTCTGGTGGAGTAGATGTATATTTTGGTAGTCAAAAAGCTAAAATAATAGGAACAAATCTTGACTTTACTGAAGTTTATGTTGATGTACCACCATTAGTAGATATTAAGTTAAAAGCTGGAGAACAGTATACGGTTCCTGTAACTCTGCAGAAAAAAGAAAGTGGCGCAACTGCTACTGTTAAAGAAGGTTTCACTTATTTCAATCCAACATATTCTGATTTAATGAAGATAACAAGCGTCTATAAAAAAGATGTACAGCCAAAAACAAACAAAGGTAATGCAGGAGATTTATTCTGGGTAGAAGGAGATAATCTTTTAGGAGTTACTACTGGTTCAGCACTAAGCTTAGAATTACAGTATCCAGATATATACTTTGGATATAGTAAAGTTGAAATTGTTGACAAAGAAGAACCTGGGACATTAGGTCAAATTCATCGCTTCCCTAGAATTTTAGTAAAAATACCACCGAAGCCATTGAACATAGCTCAAGATGGTTCTTTGAATGTAATGGTAATTAATCCAGATGGTGGTACTGCTATACTGGAAAAAGGATTTATATATAATCAAGGAAAACCAGAGATTATTGAAAATGATTCAATGCTCAAAGCATCAAAGTTCTTTGATGAGGTTAAGATATCGGCAAAAGGAGTTTATAAGAATGATTTAATAGTAGCTTTTGGTGATAAATCTAACTTCATGGACCTTACATCTACAGAAGATTACTTTAGTTTATTTAAACCAAAAGGTGATGATTCAGATGTAGTAAACAATGATGTTGAGAAAATTGTGATTAAATATTTGCCGAAAGCAACTGATGGTAAGAATTTTGAAATATACTATGATGATCAAAATGGGAATCTGGTATTAATGAATGATGCAATAAATACGGATAATGGTAAAATAGCTCTAAATAAAGTCGGAGAAAAAGTAATTGTAGGAGTAAACTGGAAAAATCCAGCTTATCATAAAAACTCTACTTTGAATTCAAATCCAGACTTGATATCGAAGCTGAACACGGAGTATATATCTCTTGAAATAGTTCAAGATGGTAGGGTAAATAAAGTAGTGGGTAGAAGAGGACTAGGGAAAATACTAAATTATTCCGTAAACAACAGTACAAATGTAGCTTCATTAGTAGTTGCTACCCCTTACCATAGTATTTCAGGAAAGACTACTATCACTGTTATAAATCAAGATGGTACTTTTGATACTGCTCCATTTGAATTCCATGGAGGAACTGATGCTCCTGTTATAACAGATTTAGAAGGTAGCAAAGAAAGAACAGTTGAGATTGATGGAGTTCAAAAAAAGGTTCAAGTAAAAACTCAAGATTATACAGTTGATGGAACTGTTAAAATAATAGGAAAGAATTTCAAAGATGTTCAGTCTGTGAAGTTTGGAACAAAAGATGTAAAAATAGAATCGGTATCACCTGACTATACTTACATGATAGTATCTGTTCCAAAAGCAACTCAGGGTGAAGTTGGAAAACCTCTAGAAGTTATAGTGGTAACGAAAGAGGGAAATGGGTTTTCTTCAAAAACCGTACCGCCTGTATACTTCATGTATATAGCAGCTGATTCAAAACCAGTAATAGAAACAGTATCTCCAGTAGTTGGCCCTAGAACTGGAGGGACATTAGTTACTATAAAAGGTAAAGGTTTTAGAGAAAAGGATGAATTTGGAGTTATTTCTGACAAAGTAGAAGAAAGAATAACTATAACAGTAAACGGCTCTATGCCAGCTGGATTAAAGAGCACTGTTAAAAATGAGCAAGGTGAAATTGTAGAGCTAAAAGTAATTATGCCGCCATCTGTAACTGGGAAAGCAAAGCTACAGGTAGTAAATGCAGATGGAGGAACTTCAGAGCCAAAAGATTTCACATATGTATCTCAGCCTAAAATTTCTAAAACAGAAGGTTCTATATTCTTCAATGACACGACTACAGAAGTAAGACTTTTTGGAGAAGATTTTCTATCAGGAGCTAAGGTAGTAATAGGAGCAGAGCAAACTAAAGGCAAGAAACCTGCTGATGCATCTGTAACAGGTATGCTTGGAGTAACAACTGATGGGATAAATCAAGAGGCACATCTTGTAGGTGGGGTAGAGGCCGCGAATGTTACCGTTACAGGAACTAACCAAATAACATTTAAAATGCCTGATGGAATAGAATCTCTTGAAAATACTTCAATCATAATAGTGAATCCAGACACTGGTATGTCTGAACCGGGACAAGGCAACATCAAACCACCAGTCCCAGACGTGCCAGATATCGAAGCTATACCAGGCTTTGAAAGAACAATGCTACTGAGATGGAAAGTAGACAAAGACGTACTAAATGCAGCAGAAAAATTTGAAATCTACGTAAGAGAGCGTAGAAGCGGAGACTATACTTTCGTAGGAGATACAAAACAAGATACAACTGAGCAGTCCTATGTAATAAAAGGATTAAAATACGACACAACCTACGATATACTAGTTAGAGTACTAAACAAATACGGAGAAGCAGAAGACTTTGCAAGTGTGAGAGAAACTACTTTGAGACAAAGTCAAGATTACAAAGAAAAAGAGAAGGTAGATGCAGTAGATGATGCAGTATATGAAATAGAAACTCAAGGAAAGCAAGAAGTAATAGGAGATACCTTATATTACACTGTAGGAACTAGAGAGTCTACTATCAATCTTTCAAACACTACTGCAAAAAATAAAACCAAATACGTTCAAATTCCTGTAAAAGATATAAAATCAGGAAACAAAACTATAACAATAACAGACAAAGATCTGAGCTTGACAGTAAGCTACAGCTCACTTAATACCCCTGAGCTTAGAAATGCACCAGATGATGCGGTATTTAGATTTAAGATATCAGCGGCAGAAAAACAAGTAGAAGAAGGCTTAACTAGAGCTATACCTAGAGTCTATAAAAAAGCCTCTAACGTATATGGAATCTATTTTGAGCTAGCACAGCCAAAACTAGTAACCCCTATAGCTATGCTATCAGGAAGTGCTACTATAAACATAAACGCCCCAGCATATCCTAAATACCACGCAGTATATATAGAAAGTGCAGACACATTCTCAATACTGCAGTCAAACATCATCACTCAAGGAGGAAACTATGTACTTCTTACAAACAAATAAAAAAGAAAAGACCCGTATTCTGGGTCTTTTCCTAAGCTTAATCATGATACTTTCATCAGCAGTTACCTCATGGGCAGCCTATGATGACGTATCACCATATCCAGTATATAGAGGACTTATTAATCCTCAGGAAAATATGCTAAAAATGACAGTGACAGATGCATCAGGAAGCACACTTCCTTACTTTGCACTAGGTACTGGAGTTATGTCGGTGACAAACACTAGATTTAATCCGTTTGCTCCTATGACAGAGATGGATGTCCTGGCAGCAGTAGTGAATGCTTCAGGAATGAGTGAACAGATAGAGCCAAATCCTACAAACTGGAGAACAGGCTATATCGATATGGCTACTCAGATGGGCATCATAACAGATGTAGATTTGGCTGAGTATAGCGATACACCAGATACCCCGTTTACAAAGCTAGCTACAGCTGAAAAATTTAATAAATGGCTCAGCACTGGTCTTCAAAAAGAAACTAAGTACAAGCTCTTGCCGAATGCTACTGTTAGAAGAATAGATGCGGCAGAGCTATTTCATAACAATCAGGAACTAGTAGCTCCAGCGAAAGGCTTCACCTTGCTAAAAGGTGAAATAGTAGACCAAAAAACTATAACTGAAGATGGAGTAAATAAAATAGCGACCTCAGTAAAGCAAGATACAGGAGGCTATATAACCATCCTTAGTAACCAAGATATCCCAGTAGTAAAAAATGGGCAGATATCTCTTAACATGACAAACCTATCAAAAGGAGAGGTAGCCTCTTTTTATTACAAAAATAACCAAGTTCAATTTGCTATATCAGAAGTGACGACAGCTCAGACCATAAATGGAACTTTTCAAAGTCTAAATGGAGACACTTTGACTATTTTGGATTTTAACAACCAAATCAGAACCTATAAAACTCATCCAAACATGGTAATCCTAGAAGTAGAAGGTGAGCTTGACAATCAAGGAAAATCTAGAACTATAGCAGCAAAGGATTTGATTTTCAATCAAGATATGCAGCTAGCAGTCAAAAATGGTCTAGTACATGAGCTTAAGACCTTCGTTCCTAGAGACTCGGATTTAGATGGCTATATACCAGCAGAATCAAAGCTAATTGCTGGAGTAGTGCTAGATGTAACTGCAAACTATGTAACTCTTACAGACAATAAGCAGTACTATATAAATCCAGACACCTTTATCCTAAGAAACGGTGAGCTAACTGATTATAGAGATATAAAGGAAGGCGATAGAGTAAAACTTTTCTTTGATGATATCTATGCTCCTATGGTGACTAGAGCAGAGGTAGAAGGACCTCAAAGACAAGTTGACACTATAATAAAAGGAACCATAGACAGCTACGCATTAGGAAGAGGAGAGCTAGCACTTAAATCCGTAACAAAGCTAAACGGAGATAGATGGGTAGCTGCAGATACTAGCTACACAAAGCTAAAGCTAAGTGGAGATATCTATGACGGAAGCAAAAAACTAACAGCTGCAAAGCTAAAAGACTATAAGGGTCAAGAAATCTATGCAGTACTAGCAAAAAATCAAAATAATCCTACAATAGAAAAAGCAAATATAAGAAGAGGTTCAGCCTTATCATTCTCAGATGAAATATCTCAGGTGGACTACCCAGGTAGCTACCTAAACATCGAGACGAATCTCATCAACTACACAGAAGGAACTCTGATAGTGAAAGATGGCAGGATAGTAGCTCCAGGAAACCTTCAGGCTGATGTAGGAGCATATGTTGAGTCTGGAACTAACAAAAATGCTTCACTTATAGTTATGAACAACACTCAGTATTCATCAGATAATAGGGAATATCCATACAAAATCTACAGAGGAACTATTGAAGATATCTTTGACTACTCTATAGAGTTAGGAAATGATAAAGACGATAGATACTACTATGAAATGAGAGGTTCAGTATGGGCCAGCTTTAGAGCAAGAAGTGAAGGACCGAGAATTTCCTACAATGACAGTACTACTATTTATGATTCTGACTATAATAGAGGTAAGGGAAAAGAAATTCCAGTTAGAGATTTTAGAGATTACAAATATGAAGGAAGTAAATATGACGATGAAGATCCAGTTTACTACGATAGACAGGTATATGTAGTAACAAAAGACGACGTAGCTATATCTATAAATTTCCTATCTGAATCAGGCTATGATGAAGTAAATACTCAAAATGTCATGACAGGAAAAGTAAAAGCAGTAGATATAACTGCCAAAACGCTTACGCTTTCAGAGATAAGTAAATATAACTCTCTAAGAGAAATATTCGTGCCTCAGCAGACAGAGGAGCTTATAGACATATCAAAAGCAAGCATTATATCAGGAAACAAAGAACTACCTAAGTTATCAGCCGAACAACTGATAGGCAAAAAAATAAGAGCAGTCTACAAACAAAACACAACCAGAAAAAATAATGGTATAGTTATAATAGTAGATTAAAAAATGAAAAGTCTCTGCCCTTATCATATACATCACGTATATTAAGGAAGAGACTTTTCTTTATAAAAAATAAAGTAAAACATGTATAATAAAAATATGAGCATTAAAAATATAGAATAGATAATAACTATTAAGGAAACAACCGAAATTATAAAATCAAAATATAGAAATAAAATAAAAAGCGAATATAGAAATAGAAAAGAAATAATATTCGAATAAAAAAGGAGTAGACTATGAAAAAATTTTTTTCAACGATTTTAGCAGGCCTGATGATATCGTCACTTTCTGTATCATCTGCCTACGCAGAGCCTCTTGGAGGATTCGACCCAGGAATAGAAAACCTTCAAGGATATCAGGAAGTTGTATTTCTGACAGGACGACCAATTCTTATGAAAGGAACAGTAAAAACCTCTGTAAAAGAAAAAGATGATGAAAGAACAGAAAAATATACCTACAAACTAGAAGACGCGTCTGGAGAATTTACTCTTTCGCGCTCCCTTTCTCTTACAGCTACTCTTCAGGACAACTACGGACAGACAGTAGAAGTAGCTGAAGTGGATTCATTTAAGGAAACAATAAAACTAGGTGATGCGACTTATAGCGCAGATGATAAGACCTCTGAATTTACTCAGAGTATTATCTACGATAACAAACCAGCTGTCAGCTACTACGCAGGAAACATGGCTTACAGAAAAGTATATAAAGGAGACGATGAAACTCCAGATATCACAGTGGACATGGAAGGAAGCTCTGTAGGCTACGACCAAGCATGGGGGAATACTGAAACTAGAACCATGAACTACTATATATCGTCTTCGGATTCAAAAGGTATTCAAGGAAGTTACACAGTTAAAAATTCTAACAATGTAACTAAAGATATAGTATATGCACAAAATCAGCCTACTCAGATTTCATTTAGAGGCGGATATATGATATCAGAAAAAGATGAAAGTGTAATGGAATACTCATATGATATAAACAGTAGAGTAGGATCGAATTCGCTTACACTTGCAAACAATCCAAAGTTCACTAGATTAAATGTTCCAGAGCTTAGAGATACTAGCGGACACTGGGCAGAGGAACCTATAAAAATTCTAGCATCATTAAATGCTATCTCGCCAAATGCGAAAAACTTTGCTCCGTCCCTAGCAATCAGTAGAGAAGAGTTTGCAAAAGCAGTAGCTGTGGTATCAGATATAGTAGAGGAAGAAACCACAGTAAGAAGAAGCAAGAAAAATCAAGAGCAACCATTATTTACTGACACTGCGATGGACTCAGAGAAATATAAATACGTAAAAGCAGTAGCAACAAAAGGAATCATGGGTGGAGTAGGAGAAGATAGGTTCGAACCAAAGGGAGAGCTTAGCAAGGCTCAAGCGGCAACCATCCTAATAAATGCTCTAGGAGTAGAAGCTCTAGCACCTAACGGAGCTTACTCTACAGGATTCAAAGACGATTACTCTATACCTTACTGGGCAAAAGATTCTGTATATATGGCTAGAAATCTAAGACTAATCGATGGAACAGAAAATGGATTCTTCCAACCGAACAAAAGCTTAACTAGAGCAGAAGCAGCTAGCATACTAAATAACTACATTCACTACCTCAGCTATGACCTAAGAGAGGATTTTAGAGAAAGAATAGTCAACTACTAAAAGGGAGTCCTGAAAATGAAAAAACTAAGACAGACATTAACATTGCTATTCACTATAGTGATATTGTCTACGAATCTTGCATATGCAGATCCGATAACAAAAGACAAAGAATTCTTTGATGCAGTCAAAGAGTACATCATGCAAAACTACGCTCTAGAAGTAACAGAAGACCAGCTCTACGACTCAGCTATAAAGGGTATGTTTGATGCACTTGACCCATATAGCACTTATATGGATGAAGAAGAATACAAAGCCTTCATGGAAGAAGCTACAGGTGAATTTGCAGGCATAGGGGCAGTAGTAGGAAAAAGAGATGATGGATTTTATCTGGTAAGCATAAACGAAGGCTCACCAGCATCAAAAGTAGGGCTAAAGCCTATGGATATATTAATATCTGTGAATGATAAAGCGATAGACCTAAAGCAAGATACAGAGTCTCTAGTAAAACAAATAAGAGGTCAATCAGGAACTAGTGTAAAGCTAACTGTAAAAAGAGGAAATGAAGTTCTTACAGTAAATATAGTAAGAGCGCAGATTCAAGTAAACCCTATAGAGTATAAAACTTTAGAAAAAGACCTAGGTTATATAAGAATAACTGAATTTAATAATAATACCTATAATAATATGACTACAGCTATACAAGACCTAAAAAAGCAAGGAATTAAGAAAATAATACTAGACCTAAGAGGGAATCCAGGAGGCTCACTAGACCAGGTCCTAAAGGTATCTAACTATTTCGTACCAAAAGGCAAACTCCTAGAGATACAATATAAGGAAGATAAACCTGATGCATTTTATTCTACTGGTAACCTTCAGTTTGAAAAAGTTGCAGTACTAATAGATGGAAATACAGCATCGGCATCAGAAATCCTAGCAGGAGCTATTCAGGATACAAAATCAGGAACGTTAATTGGAACTACTACCTATGGTAAAGGAGTAGTGCAGGACCTATATCCTCTAAAAAACGGTGAGGCAATAAAGCTAACTATAGCAAAATATGTCCTGCCAACAGGCAGAAGTATAAACTTAAAAGGATTAAATCCTGATAAAAAAGTAGAGTATATCATGCCTATAAATAACTCAAATACTGATAATCAACTAATTACAGCAATTGAATTTATAAAGCAGAAATAACAGGTAAATAATGTTAATATTACAACAAAAACAAGCAAGTGTAACAGACATGTAATATTAAAAACCTAGTTTTAGTAGTATAATAGCTATAAGAACTTGGGGGTGGAGTATGTAAACTTCTCAAGTTACAACTCTATTACATGCACATTCAGAGCTTGACTCGAGTTGGATGTAATGCTATAATTCATTTTGTAAGTCTGACGACATGAGCGACAGACCAGCTAGAGAAGCTGTAAAATTCTCAAAAAACTAAAACACATATTTTAAAGGAGGAAAGACAAACATGAAGAGAAAATTATCTCTATTAATGGTATTAATGATGATGTTAACATTAGTACCTGCTAACATGGCGTTTGCTGCAAGTGATGCTGTAGTTAATACAGTAGTAACTAGTGCTGACGGAACAGTGGATTTCGATTTAGATATCGAAATTAAAGGTGCAGGAGTTACTTCAGGAGGAATCTTTGAACTTACTCTAGGCGATGATGCTGAGTGGGCAACTGCTCCTAATGCAACAGGAGGAGCTACACTTAGAAATGCTGCAACTGTAGTTGGAGAGCAAAGAGCTGAGTACGTAATAAACGCTGATGCTACAACTGGAAATATTAAAATTTCTGGAGAAGTTACATTAGATGGTGCAAAAGATGGAGACCAAAAAGTAACTATCGAGAACATAACAAACTCTGGAGTTTCTAGACAAGTTCTTACTTATGCTGTTGTTTCTGGAAGTGGAACAATTGTTTCAAGAAGACTTGGAGATGTTACTACTGTAACTAGAGGAACTAAAGATGCATCTGATTTCGAATTAAGAGAAACTACAAAAGATGCTATGTCTAATGGAACATTTGTATTAAGATTACCAAAAGATGTAGAATGGGCTGCTGGAACAACTGTTACTTTAAATGGAAATGGATTAGCAGTATCTGCTTTCGGAGATAGAGAATTAACAGTGACTGTAGCTGGAGCTCTTGATACAGTAATTGATAGAATTATTGTTAGTCCTGAAGTTACTTTGACTAAAGATGCTAAATTCGGAGATATTACAGTTGAAGTTTTAGACAAAACTGCTGATGTTGATGCAGAAGATGTTAAAATCGCTGAATACAAAGATTTTGGAATCGAGCTTATAGTAGACAAAGTTGAGTCTATAGTAGCTGGAAAATCTGATACTAGCAAAGATTATGTTGTAGAAGTTAAATTAGAAACTGCTGGAAATTCTTTCATAGCTGGAAGACCTATAGATTTTACTGTAGCTGGCGGAGATGTTAAATTAAAAGGATCTGCTCCTTCTAATACTTCTTTTGACAACATAGTTGGAGATTATGATGATGAGTTTGAAGTTAATCTTACTAATGCTTACACAACTGACAATGATTTAAAATTTGAATTATACCTTAAAGCTGACTGGGATGCAGCTGGAGAATTAAAAATTACTGCTAAAGGTGCAGGAGTTGAAGAACAAACTATTAAATTAGCAGATGTTTTAGCAGCAGCTAAAATAACTACTAAGGTTGATGACAAGAAAACTGTTGCTGACGTTGTAGTAGGACTTCAAAACCAAGCAACACCTGAAATTACAATAACTGAAACTGAAGCTGGTTCTTTACAAGAAGGATACTATGTATTCGATCTTAATCAAGCTAGATATACAGGAGTAGAGTTTATTGATTCAACTGTTAAGTTTGAAACTACTGGAGACATTAGTGTAGATGACGTTTATACTATCGAAAATGGCGAGAAAGTAGTAGTTTATATAGATGGAGAGTCAAATAAAGAAGCTTCTTCTATAGTTATTAAAGGACTTACTGCAACTCTTGATAGAGCAGTTCCATTTGGACAGCTTGATTTAAGATTCGGAGCTGTTGTTGCTGATGGAGATCAAACTACTCCAACTGCTACTGATGGTGAATTTGGTCTTGATCCAGAAGAAAAAGGTTTTGATTATGATGTAGAAACTATCGTTGAGAAAGTTCCTTTCTTAAACGTAGTAACAGAAGTACAAACAGCTAGACAACAAAAAACTGTATTTACTATTGATTCTGCAACTTACACTGTAGGTTCTGAAACTAAAATGTTAGATGCAGCACCATATATTTCTAATAACAGAACTATGCTTCCTATAGGAACTGTAGCTCAATTAGCAGGTGCTACTCTTAACTACTCACCATCTACAAGAACTGCTGTATTTACTAAAGATAACCTAGTTGTATCTATGAACTTAGACACTAATATTCTTTTAGTAAACGGATCACCAGTTCCAATGGATGCTAAGCCAGAAATAGTTAACGGAAGAGCATTTGTATCAGTTGTTTATGTTGCTCAAGCTTTCGGTATCCAAAATGGAACTGATATAGTTTATGATGCAGCTTCTAGAACTGTAACTTTATTCCCTAACGCTCAATAATCTGAGTCTAAACGAATAATTATAATCAAATAAAAGAGAGCTGAGATATCTCAGCTCTCTTTTTTATAAAAATGTAACATAGCTGTTATAATTTAAGCTATGATTTAGGGTAAAATTATAGTGTATGATTTTATTTTAGATCATGACTTCAATTATACTAATAAACTGAATTACTTAACTTATTTTATTAAGGAGGAATGAATAATGAAAAAAATATTAGCTATAGCGCTAGGACTATTTGTGGGACTTTCAACATTTAGTTATGCAACTCCTAAAGTTGTAGAAGCTTATTTACAAAATGATTTTCTTATTAAAGTAAATGGAGAATTTAAATATCATCCAGAAGGATTAAAACCTTTAGTTTATCAAAATAGAACATATTTACCGGCATCTTATATAGCTCAGCTACTTGGAGCGAATACAACTTTTGATAGCGATACGAAAACTGTAAGCATAAACTCTAATCCGGATGTTGGCATTGAACAAGAAAAAATCAAAGAATATGAAGAAAAGATTAAAATACTTGAAGAGAAAATAGAGAAATTAGAATCATCGACTTCTGCAAATTCTGATTACACAAAATTGCCAGCTAGAATTGCACAAAATGGTTATAAGCTTACTTTAGAAGGGCTATCAATTAGAGAAGAAGGTAATGATGGGCGTTTATATTTCACATTAGAAAATGAAGATGCTGATACAGGGGTTAAGATTGACGCTATGTCAACAATTATAGAGACAAGTACAGATAAATATGAAGCATCTTTTCAATTTCAAGAAAACTTAGATAGAGATTTATTTAAATGGATTAGGAGGAATGAAGAATTAAAAACATATATTCCATTTTCAAAATTGCCAGAAGATGATAAAGAAATAAGAGAAATGACAGTTACTGTAGTTTTAGAAGTTAATGAAACTTACCCTAAAAAAGAAACTTTAACATTTAAGGTGTTAAATGATTAAGCATAGAGGAGAATAACAAAAATGAATAAAAATATAACGAAAATTGGAATTTCTCTCGTATTAATATTTTCCATAGTGAATCCGAATTTCATATATGCGAATAAAGCGGAGATGCCTATAGCTGAGAATTTAGAAATTTTATCATATGATGAAGCTATAAAATTAGCATTCAAAGAAAACAATGATATCAAGAACCTAAAACTTGAAAAAGATTCTAATACTATAAAAATTGATGATGCATTAGATAATTTTGGAACTAGCTTATATGACCCTCAAGTACTAGCCCTTATGAAACTTCAAAAAAACGATAAACTTAATACTGAAAAAGTAGAGAGAACTGAAAATTATATAAAACAAGGTTTGGCATTTAAAATTAAATCTATATTTAATAATATAAATTTAATTAAAAATGATATTGAACTAAAAAAACTTCAATTAGATAATTCTATTAAAAAGAGAAATACTATGGCTTTAAAGTTAGAATACGGAATGGAGAGTAAAACCAATATTACTACAAAAGATATTGAAATTAGTCAATCAAAAAAGGATATTGAAGCACTAGAAAAGGATTTAGATGATCATTATATAGAATTAAACAAACTACTTGGATTTGATAGGTTTACTAGATATGAAATCGAAAAATTAGATTTTGAATATTCTCCGGTTAATGACACTCAGGAAGATATAGATTTTAAAGTGACGAGAGCGATTAGTAGTGATATAAATATTTGGGGAAAAGAGCAGCAACTAGATATTCAAAGAATTGATGTAGATTTTTATTCTTTAAACTACATTAGTGGAGCGCCAAGCAATCAGCAATCGAGTCCAGAGCCATATGAATCTTTAGAATTGGATGCAAGGATTTCTTCTAATGATTTAGAGCAAGCAAAAGAAGATTTAAAAGACTCCGTTATTGGGAAATATAACTCTATAAAAAAACTTGAGAATACCTATGAAAATACTCTTCTAAAACTTAAAGATTTAGAAGAGAAAAAAAGAGTATTAGAAGTTGCTATTAAAGCCGGTACTGCAATTAATCAAGACTATTTAGATTTGACACTTGGATTAATTGAAATTCAAAATGGCATTGAAAAAATACAATCGCAACATGCGCTATTAGTTGAAATGTATAACAACCCACTCCTAGTTGGAGGGAATATTGGGTAGTGTATTATTTGAAACTTAATAAGCTCTTTTTTAGTAAAATTATTTTTATAATTAACCTACTAAAAAAGAGCTTGTTTTTTTGATTATGGTGTAAATTGGTTATAGAAATAGTAATTAATATACCTCTTATGATATAATAAACTGGTATTAGAATGATGAAGGAGGTAGACTAGTTGCGTAAGTTAAGTAATAGTAAAGATACTAATATAAAAAAAGACAGTATAAAAAAATCTAAAGTTTTGTCATATGGACACAATGGAGATTTTTACTACGAGATATATAAAATAATCCCTCTACTATTTATAGTGGGATTATTGCCATTTGTTATTAGGCTTAAAATAATCCCACTAGAAGGACCATTTTATGAATTTTGGAATGGTGAAAAAATTAATGCAGATTTTTTTACATATTATAAACAAATATTTATATATATAGTAACGTGTTGGGCAATGTTAAACACTTTTCTTTTTACAAAAAAAATTAAATTTACTAAGGCATATTATTTTATGGGAACCTATGCAATATTAATAATATTATCTACCGTTTTTTCGAAATACCCTCAGATAACACTGAATGGATTTGTAGAACGAAGAGAAGGTATGTGGATAGTGCTTTGTTATTTACTTCTTATGTTTTCAACTATAAACCTAGTAGAAACGGAGAAACAAATTAAAGCTATAATTTACACATTGGGCATATCAGGAGTCATAATATCTATCATATCAATTTTTCAATATTTTGGGATGGATATATTTGCAACTGAATTTGCCAAGGACTATATGATTTCTAAAGAAATACAAGCACAAATAAAGGAATTTAACATACAGTTTGGAGAAAAATATTCATACGGAGTGTTTTATAACCCTAACTATTTAGGAGGATATATAAGTTTTTATGCACCATTAATGCTATCATTTGCTATAATATCTAAAAATATAAAAGAAAAAATCATATTTTCTATATTCTTTATACTTTCTATCCTTGCATTATATGGCAGTCGTAGTGAAGCAGGAGTATTAGGGACGATAGGAACTGTATTACTACTAATATTAGTGGTAATAGCTAGATATATAATCAAAGATAAGCCTCAAGAAGAGTATAAAAAAATAATGTTTGCGAAATTTGTACCTATATTAGGAGTACTTATTATATTGCCAGTGAGTTTATCATACATACCAATCTCACAAAATCCACTAACTAGAATAAGAACTGAAGCAGTAGCTTTATTTAAACCATCCGACTTAAAAAGCAAAGATTACAAGGAGATAGGGCCTATAAATGATATAAAACATATAGATGATAAAATGATTGAAATAGTAATTAATCAAAGTTCCACTTATATTAAAATTGATGATTCTTCAAATATAAATATTTTGGAAGAAGATAAAGTTGTTTGGAATAAAAATATAGATGATTTGATTGATGGAGAAATTTATATTTTAGATAGTCACGAATCATATCAGGCACAATTGTTGCTCAATAAAACTGAATATAGTGATGTTTATGGTATAAAGTATAGTGCAAATCCCTATGGAGTAGATTTATATTTTATATTTGATAAAGGAAAATTGAATATAGCTGATTCTTTTTATAAAAAATTAGATATTAACAGAGATTTGCAGCCATCTAAACACATTGGATTTACAGGTAAAGGTATGATAGCCAGTGGAAGAGGATATATATGGTCAAGAAGTTTTCCTATTATGATTGAAAATCTTTTGATTGGGACAGGTCAGGATTCTTTTGTAATTGAATTTCCTAGAAACGATATTTATGGTAGACAAGTAGATGACCACTTAACTAGATTATGGATTATTACTGATAAACCACATAGTTTCTATATACAAGTGGGGGTCCAATCAGGAGTTTTATCATTAATAGTTATTTTAATTGGCATATTTTTATTATTATATAGAAATATTCAAGATACTTTTTTTAGTGATGTTAAATATAACTGGAATATAATGAGTTTAGGGATTGTAGGATATTTAATTTCATCAGTTTTTAATGATAGCATCTTAGCTATTTCTCCAATAATTTATATTTTTATAGGAATTTGTATATCATTAACTATTAAGAACTCAAAGGAAAGGATATTATAATGGAAAAACAAGAAGAAATATCATTTGCTGATTTGACACATATATTATTTAAAAAAAGAATAATAGGATTCAAAGTTTTTGCGTTGGTTGCTATATTAACATTTATTTATGCTTTTTCTCCTCTTTTTGAAAACAATTATAAATACGAGGCTTCTAGTAGTATATCTATTATATATAACTATAAGAC
The DNA here is from genome assembly GCF_000196455.1 of Acetoanaerobium sticklandii. Taxonomy (NCBI): domain Bacteria; kingdom Bacillati; phylum Bacillota; class Clostridia; order Peptostreptococcales; family Filifactoraceae; genus Acetoanaerobium; species Acetoanaerobium sticklandii. The sequence continues at coordinate 415,620 of NC_014614.1, forward strand.
TCCGACTAATCCCGAAGAAATAAGTGAAGGATATGTGTATTATCAAGACAGAATGCAAAACAATATGATACCTACGATTAAAGGATATATAGAATCTTACACATTATTGCGTAATGTTATTTCAGAATTGGATATAAAGAATAAGAAGGGTGAATATTTAAGAGTAAAGAAATTGAAAGAGAATATAGAAATTGTAAATCCAAATGGAAGTAATCTCATTATGATATCAGTTAAAGATAGTAATAATAAAATTGCTGAAGATATTGCAAATGAGATACCTAGAAAATTAGTAGAAATGGCAAAGGCGAACGAAAATTTGAAAGATTATGAAATTGTTATTATAGATAAAGCTATGTCCTATAAGCTTAATTCTAACACATTGCCTATTTTCTTGATATTTGGCTTAGCTTTTGGATTAGTACTAGGAATAATAGCTTCTTTTATAAGTACTTATTATAGCAAAAGGATTCAGCTACCATCTTATCTAACAGAAAATGGATTTGAAGTAGATTTAATTCTTAATAAACAACTAAGCAAAACTGAAATAGATAAAATTCTATATTTTGTTATGCTAGCCAATTTTGAGAGTGTTTTAATTGGATTAGATGATAATATTGAGAAATATAATATTGAATATATTAAAGAAATGTTTGATGAAAATGAGATTAAAATTAATATATTAAATTATACCGATAATAATTTTTTAGTTCAATCGAAGTTATATGATAAAACTTTTATTATAGTAGAAGAAAATTTTACAAACAAGGATCATATCAATCAAATTTCAAATTTGAATAGTAAATATAATTTAGGTATAAATGCTATTTATATTGAAAAATAGTAATAGTTATAATAATGCATGCTATCAATATTATTAATAGCATGCAGAGGTTATTGATTGCGAGGTATATATGCTGAAATTAATTTACAAAAAGAAATCAGTAGATTTTATGTTCATGATTATAACAACAGTAGCTGTTTTTATAGTTTTGTATTTGCTTTCTTTTTTATATAATTGTGAGTCACTTTTTTTATCCATTTGTTTAGTTACTTTGGTATTATATCTTTTACCTGCCAACAATAATTACAGTAGATTATTCTCTATTCTTTATTATTTTTTGCTTTGTATTTTAACTAAAATCCAGCTAATTAAATTTGAATTTTTGCCACAAGCAAATGAGTTACTGAAAATGGATGATAGTCTGTTATATTGGATTTTAAGTGGTCACCCTCATTCGGTGAGGCTTTTAATATCTTATCCAGGATATATTTTTTCGCAAATATTTAACGTAAACTTGAATATAGGCTTTACGTATTATTGTATAATTCTTCTTTCATTTTTATATTTTTTAATTATAGACAATATAAGTAAATACAGAAATAATAAAAGAAATATTTCTTTCGTTATTAAATGTATGATTACATTAATACCATTATTAATTTTAGCATTCATAATGAATGGAAGATTAATTCCTGCATTTTTTGGATTCATGATAGTGATAAGTCTATTTTTGGAGAATGAAAATAAGAAAATAGCTATAAATCCTTTATTTATATCTAAGTTATTTTTTGGTTTTCTCTTTACAATGGTAAGTAGTGGAACTATGACTGTTACTTTCGTATTCTCAATAATATCCCTATATATAACAAACAGTGATAAGGTTATAAAGAAAAAAAACATAAAAAAAATTGTGATAGGTTTAATTATACTTTTACCAGTAATATATAAATTTTTTACATATTTTTTATTTATGCTAAATAAAAATATTACTTTCTATGGTGGAGGAATTGATGGAGCTGTAAATATGCTTAATCATGGGGCAGGTAAAATCTTTGTTTCTAATATGTTTATTTTTAGCATATTTGTTTTCATTGGTACAATATTTTTATTATCAAACTTAGGATGTATATATACTAAAGTCAAATCAAATGGCAATAAAATATACTTATTCTTAGCTGTGAATATAGCATTTTATGGGATATTTTTTGGAATATCTACGGGCTTAATGATGATTCCGCCATGTATTGTGCTAATTATGATAAGAGTATAAAGGAGAACGATATGGAATTAATGTTTATTACTAATAAGGTTGAGGAAGCTGTTAGTGCAGAACAGGCAGGTATAGACATAATATTTGTTGATTTAGAAATAAATGGAAAAAAAGAGAGACAAGGGCATTTAGATACACATATAGCGGACCATAAAATAGAAGATATTAAATTAATAAAATCAAAAATAACAAAATCATTAATTTTAGTTAGAGTTAATCCTTTATATAATAAAACGCACGAAGAGGTTAACATAGCAATAAATTATGGAGCAGATATAATTATGCTTCCTATGTTTAAAACTGAAAATGAAGTTAAAGAATTTATAAAAATTGTTGATAAAAGAGCTGAAGTTTGCTTGCTGCTAGAAACACCTCAGGCATTGAGTCGAATTAAAAATATTATAGAAGTTAAAGGGATAGATAGAATTCATATAGGATTAAATGATTTGCATTTGGGAATGGGACTTGATTTTATGTTCGAGTTATTATCTGGTGGAATTGTAGAATATTTGAGCGACACGATAAAGTATAAGGATATAAAATTTGGATTTGGTGGGATTGCAAAAATTGGTCAAGGAGATGTTCCGGCGGAAATAATAATTGGAGAACATTATAGGTTAAACTCACAATCGGTTATTTTATCAAGAGAATTTAGAGAAAAAGTGATACATCAAGACTTTACTAACAACTTAATTAAGGAAATAAAAAAAATTAGGGATATAGAAAGAAAAATAAAAACATGGTCTGAAATTGATTTTGCAAGAAACAGAGAAGAAGTGATAGAGAGGGTGAATGAAGTTGTTTCAAAAAAACAACGAATTTATAACGAAAAAAAATAATTTTTATATCAAATTTGGAAAAAGAGCAATTGATTTAATAATTGTTTTTCCTTCTATTATAATTTTATCGCCAATATTTATTGTGATAATGCTTTTGATTTCTATAGATTCAGAAGGTTCACCTCTTTACAAGCAAGAAAGGGTAGGACAATTTGGAAAAGCTTTTTATATATATAAATTTAGAACAATGCTTAAGGATGCTGATAAATTGGGACCTAAACGTACCTCGCAAGATGATAATAGAATTACAAAAACAGGCAAATTCTTAAGACGAACTAGTTTGGATGAGCTGCCCCAACTATTCAATGTTTTAAAGGGAGATATGAGTCTTGTGGGTTATAGGCCTGGGGTATATGAAGACTATCCACAAGAGTATATTCAAACTGAAATATTTAAATTTAAGCCTGGGATATCAGGATATGCTCAGATTAATGGAAGAAGTAATTTAACTCAAGACCTAAAATTATATTGGGAAAAAGAGTATACTAAAGATATTAGTTTTAAAACTGATTTAATGATAATAATTAAAACTATACTTAATGTTTTAAACAAGAAGGATGTAAATTAAACTATTCAAATCTGGAGGTATAAGATGTGTGGTATTGTAGGTCAATTTTCAATTGATGAGAAAACTAACTTATTAAGCAAGACTGAAGAATTAAGCAAGATGTTAGAATCTATGATTCATAGAGGACCAGATGGAGAAGGAAAATATGAGTCTAAAAATTTAATTATGGGGATGAGAAGGTTAAGTATTTTAGATTTAGATAATGGATTTCAGCCAATATTTAATGAAGATAAATCTATTGTTGTAGTATTTAATGGAGAAATTTATAACTATATTGAAATTAAAGATGAATTATTAAAAAAAGGGCATAAGTTTTATACCTCTAGTGATACAGAAGTGTTAGTGCATTTATACGAAGAATATGGAGAAGATTTTTCGAGTTACTTAAATGGAATGTTTTCATATACACTTTTTGATATTAAAAATAATGTTCTAATTGTTTCTAGAGACAGAGTAGGTGAGAAACCATTATACTATTCTATAATGAATGATATTTTTTATTTTTCATCTGAAATAAAATCTCTATTATTATGCAGTGATATAAAGTGTGAAGCGAATAAAGATTCTATTAATGATATGCTAACTTTTAATTATGTTCCATACCCTAATACAGCATTTAAAAATATTTATAGATTAGAGCCTGGGAAGAGCATCATAATTAAAAATAATAAAATATCAAAAAAAACATATTGGGAAATTCCTAAAAAGTCTATATATAATAATAACTTTGAAAATTTTGAAACCTTAGATTCACTTATTTCTAACAGTGTTGAAATAAGGATGAGAAGTGATGTAGAGGTAGGAGCTTTTTTAAGTGGAGGGATTGACTCAACTATAGTAACAAAATACATGAGAGAGAAAACAGAAGATTCGTTTAAAACCTTTTCAATTGGTTTCACTGAAGAAATCTATAATGAGTTAGATTATGCAAAAAAAGTATCGGAAACATATAACACAAACCATATTTATAAGATAGTTAATCAAGATGATTTTTTAGAGCAATTAGTTAACTCTATATGGTTTTGTGAAAATCCTCACGGAGATGTATCTTTTGCGCCTACATTTATTTTATCAGAATTAGCATCAAAATATTTAAAGGTAGTTCTTACTGGTGATGGGGGAGATGAAATTTTTGGAGGATATGATAAGTATTTGGATTTTATCTATAATCAGGAATTAGATATAAATGAAAATTTTAAAAATTATTTTAATAAAATTAGTGTTTTTAATATTTTAGAAAAAGAATCGATTTTGTCTAACGAGTTTAAGTCTGATTTAATTGAGATTGATTCTTTTAAAAAAATTGAAGAAAAATATATAGGAATTCATAATTCGGATTTCATAAATAAAATAATGTATTTTGATTCAGACTATTTGTTAGAAGGAAATAATTTAGTGAAACCTGATAGAATGGGTATGGCTAACTCAATTGAGGGAAGATACCCCTTGTTAGATTATAGAATAATTGAAATGATGTTTAACATAGATTCTAGTAAGAAAATCTACAACGGAGAAAAAAAATATTTACTTAAAAATATTCTTTCTAAAGATTTTGATGATGACTTTATAAAAAGGAAGAAACAAATGTTTACAGTACCAATTGGTGAATGGTTCAAAGATAAGGAGTTTATTGATAAAATTAATCCAATTATATGTTCAGAGAAGTTTAAAAATAGAGGGGTATTTAATTATGACAGAGTTTTAAAAATGATTCAATCACATCAAAATAGCCAGGAAAACTATACTAGACAGCTTAGAGCTATATTAGTTGTAGAGTTATGGTACAGAATATATATTGATAATAAATTTACTAAAAAACCATCATTTAATGATCTTATATAGGAGGGTGATTAATTGAAAAAAAAGATATTTATTCCAGTATATGGAGGAGGGCATTGTAAATTAATTATTTCATTATATGATAGTCTTATAAGAAAGTTTGATGTAACAATTCTAGCTCTCACTTTGGCGGAAGAATACCTAAGTAATCATGAAATACCATATAAAACATTAAAAGATTATTTAGAATATATAGATTTAGGAGATAATATTGTACAATTAGGAGATCAATTTATAAAAGAAAATAATATTGATTATGAGAGGATTGGATTATATAATTCTTCAATATATTATGGATGCAATATTAGAGATTATATATTAAAGTATGGGGAAGATGATATAGTTGATTCGTATGGAAAACAGAATAGGCTTATATTTCTTCCTATAAATACAATGGAGGCAATATTAAAAATTGAAAATCCAGATGCTGTTTTAACTACAAATTCACCAAGGTTTGAAAGAGCATCCATATTAGCAGCTAAGAATCTAGGAATTACAAACTATTCTATTGAAGATTTGCTCGGAAATAGTCGTGTGTTTTCTTTAAAGGATACGAATACTGATTATTATGGGGATTATATATTTGTTCTCAACAATTTTGTTAGAGAAAATTTGATTAATCAAGGAGTAAAGGCTAAAAAGATTGTTGTTTCAGGCTTGCCTACTTTTGATAATTTAAAAAATCATTATACTGATATTTTTAATTTTAAACAAAGATATGGTATTGATTTGAATAAAAAAATTATAACTTGGGCTAGCCATGTATCAGAGGATGAAATTTATATCTTTGAAGAATTATTAAAAGTCTTTACTTTAAACAATGAGTATTTATTAATAATAAAACCTCACCCAAATGAAGATTATTCATATATGGAAAAGATGCTTGCTAAAATACATACAAATTCAATACGTTTAATTGAAAATTGTGACATTAGGGATTTAATAAATATTTCAGAATTATTACTTACTCAATACTCCACTTGCGGATTAGAAGCTTTATTTATGCAAACACCAGTTATAGTTTTAAATCCATTTGATAAAAAATATGATACTGATTATTCTTCTTTAAATATAGCAAGTAAATGTCAAGATTTGAGTAAGATTTTAATAAATATTGAAGAAAAAAAGCAATATCATTTAAATTTTGAAGTAATAAATAATTCAATTAATAATATGATTAATTTTATTGATAATACAATTTAATTTTAATATAAGAAGGTGAGAGTTGTTGTGAAAAAATTACTAATAACTGGAGCAGACGGCTTCATTGGAAGCCACTTAACAGAAGAATTGATAAGACAAGGCCATAAGGTTAAAGCATTTGCATACTATAATTCATTTAATACATGGGGATGGCTAGATACCCTTCCTGCAGATATTATGAAAGAGGTAGAAGTTTTTACTGGAGATATTAGAGATTCTAATGGGGTAAGAGAAGCAATGAAAGGGATGGAAGAAGTCTATCATCTTGCAGCGCTTATAGCTATACCTTTTAGTTATCATTCTCCCGATACGTATGTAGATACTAATATAAAAGGAACTCTAAATGTATTACAAGCAGCTAGAGATATAGATATATCAAGATTACTTATAACCTCTACATCAGAAGTTTATGGAACAGCTCAGTATGTTCCGATAGATGAACTTCATCCATTTCAAGGTCAATCTCCATATTCTGCGACTAAAATAGGAGCAGATAGACTTGCAGAATCTTTTTATCGTAGCTTTAATATGCCAATTACTATTGTAAGACCATTTAATACCTATGGGCCTAGGCAGTCAGCAAGAGCTGTAATACCTACTATAATAACTCAATTACTAGCAGGAAAAGAAGAGATTGAATTAGGTTCATTGACTCCAACTAGAGATTTTAACTTTGTAAAAGATACTGCAAATGGATTTATAGAAATCGCAAAATCGGATAAAACTATAGGCGAGGAAATAAATATTGCAACGCAACAAGAAATATCAATAGGTGAACTTGCACAGGAACTTATAAGACAGATTAACCCTAATGCAAAAATAATATGTGACAATCAAAGACTACGACCTGAAAAAAGTGAAGTGAATAGATTACTTGGTTCTAACGAAAAAATAAAGAAGCTTACAAATTGGAAACCAAATTATACTTTTGAGCAAGGAATAGCTGAAACAGTAGAATTTTTTAAAGGAAATCTAGATAAATATAAAACTGATATTTATAATATTTAGTTTGGAGGAGAAATTTATGAAATATTGTAAAAAATGTGTAATGCCAGATACTAGACCGGGGATTAAATTTAACGAAGAAGGAATATGTTCAGCGTGTCAGTCTTATGAAAGAAGAAAAGGGATAGACTGGGGCAAAAGATATAAAGAATTAGAAGCTCTATGTGATAAATATAGAGGGATGAATGGAGATTCATTTGATTGTGCTATAGCCGTAAGCGGTGGAAAAGATAGTCATTATCAGGTTTATTTAATGAAAGAAGTTATGAAAATGAATCCGATATTATTTAGTGTTGAAGATAATTTTAAAATGACTGAAGCGGGTAAACATAATTTAAAGAATATCTCAGAAGAATTTGGTTGCCCTATTATAAGCTTAAAGCCTGACATTAAGGCTCAGAAAAAACTAATGAGATATACTTTTGAAAAATATGGAAAACCAACTTGGTTTATAGATAGATTAATATATACTTATCCTATGCATATGGCATTAAAATTTAATACACCACTATTGGTTTATGGAGAAAACGTAAGTTTTGAATATGGGGGTTCAGATTATGAGGAGACATATTCGGCTAGAAATCAATTAAACAACGGTGTTGCTTCTGATATTGATGCAAATGAACTTCTTGAAATAGATGGAATTACAAAACAGGTATTAGATCTTACGAAAGCGCCATCAATTGATGAGCTTAATAAACTTGACCCTATGTATGTATCGTATTTTATACCTTGGAATAGTTATTCAAATTATATTTTTGCAAAGACAAGAGGCTTTCATGATTTAACTCATGAATGGAACAGAACACACCACATAGAAAATTTTGATCAAATAGATAGTAGGGCATACCTAGTACATTCTTGGCTTAAATATCCGAAATTTGGGCATGCATCAGCTACTGACTATGCTGCTAGGTTTGTAAGATATGGTCTTTTATCGAGAGAAGAAGCAATAGAATTAGTAAAAAAACATGACCATGCTTTAGATGTGAATTCTGTAAGAGACTTTATAAATTTTGCAGGGTATACTGAGTCCGAATTCTGGGAAATAATTAATAAAGTTTATAATAAAGATATATTTGAAAAAAATATATTTGGTGAATGGAAATTAAAAACTCCTATTTGGAATGAAAAGTAGGCGATATATATGAGCGATAAATTTATACCTCTATCAGTACCTAATCTTAAAGGAAATGAGCTGAAATATGTTACTCATGCAGTAGAAACTGAATGGGTATCAACTGGTGGACCATATATAAATGAATTTGAAGAGAAAATAGCAGAGTATGCTAAATGCAAAGGGGCAGTGTCTTGTCAAAATGGTACAGCTGGACTTCATACGGCGCTTATTGTTTGTGATGTAACAAAAGATGATGAAGTGATAGTTCCAACACTTACATTTATAGCTGCTGTTAATCCAGTAAGATATGTAGGAGCAGAGCCAATATTTATGGATTGTGATGATTCTCTTACAATGGATGTAGATAAACTTAGAACATTTTGTGAAAACGAGTGTGTGTTTCAGAACAATAAATTAATGAATAAAACTACTAAAAAACATATAAAGGCAGTTTTAGTAGTTCATGTGTTTGGTAATAGTGCAGATATGGAAAGTATTATGGAAATAGCACATACCTTTAATTTAAAAGTAATTGAAGATGCTACAGAGGCTATAGGAACCTATTATATATCAGGAAAATATAAAGGAAAGCATGCTGGTACTATTGGCGATATAGGAGTATATTCTTTCAATGGGAATAAGATAATGACTACTGGCGGCGGAGGAATGATAGTTTCTAATAATGAAGATTTATTATCTAGAGCTAAGCACTTAACAACGCAAGCTAAGAGTGATGAACTTTATTATACTCATGATGAAATAGGCTTTAATTACCGTATGACAAATCTTCAAGCAGCACTAGGATTAGCTCAATTAGAACAATTAGAAGATTTTATAAAAACAAAGAAAAGAAATTATGAATATTATAAAAAAGAGTTAAATAATCTAGATGGACTAAAAATATTAAATTTTAATGAGGATATTAGACCCAACTATTGGTTTTATGGTTTATATATCAAAGATTCATTTAAGTTAAACAGAGATGAACTTATATCATATTTAGCTTCACATAAAATCCAGACAAGACCTATATGGGGATTGATTAATGAGCAAAAACCTTATTTAGATGTTCAAGTATATCAGATAAATAAAGCAAAAGATTATTTGAATCATATTATTAATATACCTTGTAGTTCAAACCTAAGTATTGAAGATGTTACTATGGTAATAAATTGCTTAAAAGGTATTTAGAAAGATTTTAAAAACCTTTTGAAAGAGGTGAACTATGAATATTAAAGATTTTCTTATAGATGAAGATAAAAGTATGATAGATGCTATGTCGCAATTAGATTTAGTTGCAAAGAAAATACTTTTTGTAACAAAAGATGATAAATTTGTTGCAGCAATTACCGATGGGGATATAAGAAGGTGGATACTTAAAAAAGGTAATCTAGATGCTAATGTTAGAGATATAGCAAATTATTCTCCTAAAACAATGCTTATTGAGGATAAAAATAAAGCGAAAGATTATATGAAAATTAATGAAATAGAAGCATTACCTATAATAGATAATGAAAATAATATAATTTCTATTGTGCTATGGAACGATGAAGAAATTAAAAATAAGAAAGAACTAGATATACCTGTTGTAATAATGGCTGGAGGATTAGGAACTAGGCTTTATCCCTACACTAAAATATTACCTAAACCACTTATTCCAATAGGAGAAATCCCAATATCAGAGCATATTATTAATAGATTTAATAAATATGGATGTAAAGAATTTCATTTAGTAGTCAATCATAAGAAGAACATGATAAAGGCATATTTTAATGAAATAGAAAAAGATTATATCATTAATTATGTAGATGAAGATATACCATTAGGTACAGGTGGTGGGCTTAGTTTATTAAAAGGAAAGATAAATTCGACATTTATTCTATCGAATTGTGACATCTTAATTGAAGAGGATTATGAAAAAATATATAAATTTCATAAGGACAATAATAATCTAATAACTATGGTTTGCTCTTTAAAAACTATTAGAATTCCTTATGGAGTTGTAGAGATAAATAAAAATGGAGAAATAGAGGAAATGAAAGAAAAACCAGTTCTTTCATTTTTTACTAATACGGGAATGTACATAGTTGAACCTAAAGTAATAGAAGAGTTAAATGAGAATGAATTTATTGGCTTTCCAGATATAATAGAAAAATATAAAAACAATGGTGAGAAAGTAGGAGTATATCCTATAAGTGAAAACAATTGGTTAGATATGGGTCAAATAGATGAAATGGAAGAAATGAGAAGAAGGTTAGAAAAAGATGAATAAAAAAATATTACTTATAGGTGGAGGAGGGCATTGCAAGTCAGTACTTGATACTCTGCTATTATTAAATGAGTACAATGAAATTGCAATAGTAGATTTGTTTGAAAACATTGGTAATTCAATAATTGGAATACCGATAATTGGCGCAGACACAGATTTAGCACATTTATTTAAAGATGGGTATGAGTTTGCATTTATAACTATGGGAAGTATAGGGAATCCAAGATTAAGAATAAAGTTATATGACGAGATAAGTTCAATTGGATTTAACATACCTAACATAATTGATATTTCAGCTAATGTAAGTAACTTTACAAAACTAGGTAAAGGGATATTTATAGGGAAAAAATCAATTGTAAATGCAGGAGCGATAATTGGTAATGGAGCCATTATTAATACAGGTTCAATTATTGAACATGATTGCAAGATAGGAGAGTTTGTGCATATTGCGCCAGGAGCGATACTCGGTGGAGCAGTTGAAATAGGTAAGAATTCTCATGTGGGTTCAGGTGCTATAATAAAACAACAGATAAAGATAGGCGATAATAGTGTTATTGGCATGGGTAGTATTGTTACAAAAATTATAGGAAACAACAAAAAAGCATACGGGAATCCGTGTCGTGAGGTGAATGACTATGAATAGTTATATAATTGCAGAAGCAGGAGTAAATCACAATGGAAGTTTAGAATTAGCTAAAAATCTAGTAGATAAAGCTAAAGAGGCAGGAGCAGATTGTGTAAAATTCCAAACGTTTATAGCTAGTCAGATTGTTTCTAAAAATGCGGTGAAAGCAGATTATCAGAAAAAACAAACAGCGAACTCGGAATCTCAACACGAAATGTTAAAAAAATTAGAATTATCATTTGATGATTTTATAGAACTAAATAATTATTGCAAAGAAATAGGTATAGAATTTCTTTCAACAGCCTTTGATTTTGAAAGTATAGATTTTTTGAATCAACTAGGTATGAAGGTATGGAAAATTCCGTCAGGAGAAATTACTAATCTTCCATACTTAATTAAAATTGCAAAGTTGAATAAAAAAGTGATTCTTTCAACTGGTATGAGTACAATGAGGGAAATAGAAGATGCTGTAAATATACTTAAGGACCATGGAGCAAGTGAACTAATAATACTTCATTGTACGACAGAATATCCTACTCCTTATGAGGATGTAAACTTAAATGCAATGTTAGCTATAAAAGAAAAATTTGGATATGAGGTAGGATATTCTGATCATACTATGGGAATAGAAGTTCCAATAGCAGCAGTAGCACTAGGCGCAAAGGTAATTGAAAAGCATTTTACTTTAGATAGAACTATGGATGGACCAGACCATAAAGCAAGCCTTGAGCCAAGTGAGCTTAAAACCATGGTGGATGCTATTAGAAACATTGAATTATCAATGGGAACAGGGATTAAAGAACCTGCTGATTCAGAAAAGAAAAATATAGCTATAGCTCGTAAAAGTATAGTAGCAAATCAATCAATTAAAAAAGGCGATATTTTAACTGAAACTAATCTTACTGTAAAAAGACCTGGAGATGGAATCAGTCCAATGAAATGGTTTGAAATTATTGGAACTAAGGCTATAAGAGATTTTGAAGAAGATGAGTTGATTGAGATATGAAAAAAATTATTAGTGTATTAACTGCTACTAGGGCAGAATATGGGTTATTAAAACCTGTTATAAAAAAATTAAACAAAATAGAAGATTTTGATGTGAGACTGGTAGTTACAGGTGCACATCTATCACCGGAATTTGGATTAACATACAAAGAAATAGAAGCAGATGAAATTTATATAGATGAAAAAATAGAAATTTTACTTAGTTCAGACACGCCGTCTTCTATTTCTAAGTCTATGGGCCTTGCTATGATAAGTTTTGCAGATTATTTTAGTAAATTAAAACCTGATTTATTAATAGTTTTAGGTGATAGGTATGAAACTTTGGCTGTAGCTATGACAGCTATGAATCAGAGAATCCCTATAGCTCATATGCATGGAGGAGAAACGACTGAAGGAGCAATAGATGAAGCTATTCGTCATGCAATTACAAAGTTAAGCTATTTACATTTTGCAAGTACAGATGAGTATAGAAATAGAGTAATTCAACTCGGGGAAGCTCCTGATAGAGTATTTAAAGTTGGAGCTACAGGAATAGAAAATATTATAAATGAACCGTTATTTACAAAAGAAGAATTAGAGTTACAACTTGGTATTTCTTTAGATAAAAAATATGCAGTAGTTACATTCCACCCTGTTACTCTTGAAAATTCCACTACTAAAGACCAAATAATAGAATTATTAGAAGCTTGTAAGAACAAAGATGATATAAATTTTATCATTACTAAGGCAAATGCAGACGCTGATGGTAGAGTAATAAATACTTTGATTGATTATTATGCTAGTAATACTTCAAATATATATGCTTATACATCACTTGGATTAAAAAGATATTTAAGTGCACTTAAATACTGCATTATGGTAATAGGTAATTCATCTAGCGGAATAGTTGAAGCACCTAGTTTTGGTGTGCCTACTATTAATATAGGAGATAGGCAAAAAGGAAGAATTCAAGCATCAAGCATTATTAATTGTGAACCTAAAAAAGAACAGATAATGAATTCAGTAGAGATTGCTATTTCAGATTCATTTTTAAATATAGCAAAAAATACGATTAATCCATATGGAGAGGGTAATACATCTGACAAGATTGTAAGGATTATAGTTGATTTTTTAGGTAATAATAAGATCAATTTAAAAAAGAAATTTTATGATTGTGAGGCTAAATAATATGAAAAATCTTGCAATTATTCCAGCAAGGTCAGGCTCAAAAGGGCTTAAAGATAAGAATATAAAATTATTAAATGGAAAACCATTGATATCATATACAATTGAAGCTGCAATTAATAGTAAAATGTTCGATGAAGTCATGGTTTCAACCGATTCAATAGAGTATGCAGAGATTGCTAAACTGTATGGTGCAAAAGTGCCTTTTATGAGAAATAGTGAACTTTCAAATGATACTGCATCATCTTGGGATGTAGTAAGAGATGTATTACATAAATACAAAAAAGATGGTAAAGAATTTGATACTGTTGCATTACTCCAGCCAACATCGCCGCTTAGAACGGGTAAAGATATTATTGAAGGATATAAAGTATTGAAAGATAAATCTGCAAATATGATTGTTAGTGTATGTGAAGTGGAGCACTCTCCTCTATGGATGAATACACTTTCAAAAAATAATTCTATGGAAAACTTCATTAATTCAAATATAGTTGGATTACCAAGACAAGAACTTGAAAAATATTATAGAATAAATGGAGCTATTTATATAATAAAAACGGAGTATTTATTAAAGACAAATAATATTTATAAAGATAAAAGCTTTGCTTTAATAATAGATAAGAAGAAATCTATTGATATAGATGATGAATTAGATTTTATAATTGCCGAGATACTAATAAAAAGTACAAACTTAGATACTCTTTAGGAGATACTTATGAAAAAAACAGCATTATTGATAATGATAATTACATTGTTTTCCAAACTTTTAGGATTTGGAAGAGATATTTTTCTTTCATATTTCTTTGGAGCATCTGGCATTACAGATGCTTACTTAATTTCATTGACAATTCCGAGTGTTATATTTGGTTTTATAGGGATAGGGATTGTGACAGCATATATACCAATGCAAACAAAAATTGTTTTAGAAGAAGGAGAAGAAGAAGGCTCAAAGTTTACTACAAATTTTACAAATGCAATTCTTGTTCTTACAACTATTATTTTTTCTTTTGGTTTAATATTTACAGAAAATATTGTTAAAATATTTGCATTAGGCTTTTATGGTGACACATTGATGTTATCAGTAGAATTTACTAGAATTAGCTTATTTGGGATGTACTTTACAGCACTAGTTTCAATTTTTAGTGGATACTTACAAATTAAAAAAAATTATGTAATTCCTGCTTTAGCAGGGTTTCCATTTAATATAATAGTAATTATATCTATTTTTTTTGCTTCGAAAGGCAATTATAAAATACTAGCTATAGGAACACTGGTCGCTAGTGCTTCACAATTTATAATGCTAATACCATTTATATATAAAGAAAAGTTTAAATATAGTTTGTATGTTAACTTTAATAACGATAAATTAAAGCGAGTTTTATATATAGCTTTACCATCTGTTTTAGGCGCATCGGCAAATCAAATTAATACACTTGTTGATAAAACAATTGCATCTTCAATATCGGTTGGGGGAATATCTGCTCTTAATTATGCAGATAGACTTAATATATTTATTCAGAGTCTTTTTGTTTTATCAATAGTTACCTCAATGTATCCTATCATTTCTAACTATGCTAGTATAAATAACATAAAAGGAATTAAAGAAACTATTATGGAGGCAATTAGCATTATATCTTTAGTTGTTATTCCAATTACAGTAGGGGCTATATTCTTTAGCAAAGAGATTATTACATTATTGTTCGGACGAGGAGCATTTAATGAGCAAGCCATTGTAATGACATCTTTGGCTTTATTTTATTACTCATTTGGAATGTGGGGATATGGATTAAGAGAAATATTATCAAGAGGATTTTATTCTATTCAGGACACAAAAACACCGATGCTAAATGCAACTTTTGGAGTAGTAATTAATATCATATTAAATATAATTTTATCAAAATACATGGGTGTAGGAGGACTAGCTCTTGCGACATCAATTTCTGGATCTATAACTGCATTATTATTATATATTAGTCTTCAAAAGAAAATTGGATATTTTCAGAACCGAAAACTAATTATTTCACTTATAAAAATTTTAATTGCATCCCTTATTATGGGAACAATAGCGAAAAAAAGCTTTGAGCTTATGTCTAATTCAATAAATTTTGGTTTTTCTTTAATAGCTTCAATTTTCTTAGGAGTATTGGTATATTTTATTGCCATTTTTATCATGAAGATTGAAGAATTAAATAACATTACAACTATTTTTAAAAATAAAATTAAAAAAGCATAGTAGTATCTCCCTAAAAGAGATAAATATATTGGAACAAAAGGTTAATTCTTATAGAATTGAAATGCTAGATTATTTGAGAGGAATTATGGCTATAGCTGTAATGAGTTATCATTTATTAATACCATTAACTTACTCTTATGTTATTAGTAATTATAAACTTATTTTTCTAAACTATTTCTTTCTTTTTGCATGGGTAGATCCAATTAGTTATATAGCTATTGGAGCATGGTCTATTGGAAATGAATGTGTACTTCAGCAACTTTTTTTTGTGAAATAAAAGCATTTTTCTTACTTCTGTTTTTAGATTTTTAGGGAATATTTCATATTCAATTTACCTAATTCATCCTTTAATATTTTTTAATGTAAAAGGATTTTTAGCGAATGACTTAAAATATGATTCAGAGGTAGTATTAAATATAATATTAATTTCAATCACGATATTAATATTTACAATTACATATAAGATAAATAGAAAGACTGTGTATAGCTTTAGGCAAAAAAATAATTGTTTGTACAAAATAATAGAAAATTTTAGTGGAAAGTAAAATAGAAATAATTATGGCAATAATATATAGAAATTCAAGGCTTTCTTATTTTCTTAGAATAATAATGAACTTATGAAGGTTTATACAATCTAATCAAGACTGGACGAGATTAAATCAGCTTGACATTAGAGGTATATATTAATGAAAGCGAGAATAATAAATGAAAAAAATTTTATTAGGATTAATTATTTTAATGATATGTTTATTATCAGCGAAAAGTTTAAAAGAGAAGCATGATTTATATAATTTAGAATTTGATTTGAAAGATAATCAAATATATTTAACTTGGAATATTGTTAACGAAGAAGCATCATATTTGTTGACAATTTATGAAGATGACATTCAAGTATATTCACAGTGGGTAGTTGGAAATAACTTTGTAATTAAAGATGATTTTTCTGGTGACCATATAGAGTTTAAAGTAGCTGCTTCAGGGAGAGAATATTCAAAATCTGTAAATTATATTAAGTTTAAACCAGTTCTATATAATCCATATGGAACTATAGAACCTAGTGAAATATCATTTAGTTGGAGTAGCGATAAAAATATTAAGTTTTATAATATTGAAATATCTAGTCTGACGCAGAAATATGAGAAAATATATAAAACTAGAGAAGATTTTCTAATATTGCCGAATATATTACCTGGAGAATATAAATGGAGAGTAATTCCATATACTGATATAAAAACTAAGGGAATTGAGAGTGAGTGGGCTTATTTTAATATGTCTCCTTATCCTCTTGATGAGAGTAATATAGTAGGAATAGAAAAAAATATAAAGACTTCATATCTAAGTACGTCTTTAACATATCCAGAAAGTGCAATGATGGATGAGAATGGAAGTATTTTTATTTCAGATACTCACTCTAATGTTATACGAAAATGTTCAGATAATATATCTGATATAGTGGTGGGCAATTTAATTGCAGGGAAAAATGATAATGAAGACCCTAGTGAATTCATGCTAAATCAGCCGGGAGGGATTATTTTTGATTCTGATGGTAATCTGATTTTTTCTGATATGGGAAATGGAAGATTATGCAAATATGATATTAAAAAAGATAATATTGAAGTATTATGGAACCATGGAGAATGGGTCAAAAATGTTTATTTAGAATCAGATAGTAGCCTAACTATTCTTACAGCATCTGGAAAAATTATTAACAATAAACATGGAGCATTGTTTAATAAATATAGGTTTAAATATCCATCATCCATGATTCGTGAGGGAAATAAAGCTATGGTTTTAGATAGTATTAAAAATGAATTAGTATTGTTTAAAGAAGATATTTTCGTAGATAAAATTTCACTAAATAACCATTCTTCTGCATTATTCATTCACAAAGGAGATATTTATTTAGGAGAACATACTACAATATATAAATTAGGATGGGATTTTTCTAAAGAAGTGTTTAGTGATGGGTATGCAAATGTATCTAATATATCGTTGGGAAAAAATGATGAACTTCTTGTTACTGATTCTGATGCAGGAAATGTATATACATTAAATTTATTAACTAAAAAAAAGAATATTTTAGTTGGAGCAAAAAAATTGTTTGGAGCTATTGTAGAAATTGAAAAATCTGGAGACCATTTATATTTGCTGGATAATCAAGCTTCTATTGTATGGAAGTATAATTTAAATACAGGCTTGACTGAAAGATTTATTGGAAATGGAAAAAGTGAAATAGCAACACTTGGAGCGAATAGATTAGAAACTGGATTATTCTATCCAACAGGATTAACATCAGATGTAAATGGAAATTTTTATATAGCTGAGCAACACCATATACTCAAGATTAATAGTAAGGGAGTAGTTGAAATCTTTGCAGGTAGACTAAATAGAGATGAGTATGGATATAAAGATGGTGAATCGCAGGAGGCATTATTTCAATCTATAAGAGGAATCACTTTTGATGATAGAACAAAGAGTCTTTATATTGCAGATACTTATAATAATAGAATTAGAAAGGTACAAAATGGAATAGTTAGTACCGTAGCAGGGAATGGTGCTACAGGCGAGCCTGAATTTGGAGAAAAAGCAACTAATACCTATCTCTCTCGTCCGCATGATGTAATTATTAAAAATGATGAAATAATTATTTCAGATTCGTGGAACAATATAGTATCTAAAGTTGATAAATATGGAATGCTACATCCTTTAGTAGGAAAGGTGAAATATACTGGCTATCAAGGGAATGGAAGTTATTTTGGAGAGAATATCAATAGTTTAAATTCACTTTTAAATACTCCCCTTAATCTTTTTTATGATGGGGAAGTATTATATGTAATAGATTCGTTCAATAACAGAGTTAGAGTTATTGAAAATGGAAAAATTAGAACGATAATTGGAAATGATTTTAAAGGATATGATTCAGAGAATGCATCAATATTGAATATGCCTACAGCTATTTATGTGGATGATAATTATATTTATGTTGCTGATTCAGGAAATTATTTGGTAAGAAAATATTCAAAAAATAAGTATAGTAATGATAATTAATTTTAAAAAATTAATTATCAGGAGGGAAAATATGCAAAAAAAATAATAATACTGTTACTTTGTTTTATTGTTTTTGTAAATGCAAAACCTTTAGTTTCAAAACACATTCATATGGATAATTACTTCTATAATGTAGCATTGAAAGGAGCTACGCATATTGTAGATTCTAATGAAAAAGCACGATTTATTTCTATTGATGAAGGAACAAAACCTATATATAGACAAATTACAACCCCTCCAAACTTGTTGTATATAGATTTACCAGAAAATAATACATTTATAACAGATGATATGGGAATGGCAGTATTTGAAATTGATAAGTTTGGAAATGTTGTATGGGAGCAAAAACAAAAAGATAAAACTTATTTTGGAATAATTCCAATAAATTTAAATGAAATTGTTTTCAATGCATATAGCTATGGTAGAGTTGAAAAACTAAATAAGGTAACTGGGGAAGCTAATATTATATACGACGGATACATGAGAGATATTGTTCCAGCAGAAGGGGGAAATTTATTACTAGTAGGGCATGAAGATAAAGGAAAAGCGGTAATAATTGATGTCGAAGGCAAGCTTATATGGGAATCGAATCCAGAATTCTACTATCCAAGAGGGGTATGGCAAAAAGAGGATGGGAATATATTAATTGTTGATTTTAGAGGAAAAGCATATGAAATTGATTATTATACGAAAAATATTATATGGGAAATGAAAGGTTTTAATTGTCCAAATTCTATACAAGAAACTATAAATAAGAATTATTTGATTGCAGATGAACATAATAACAGAGTAGTTGAAATCAACCCAATAAATAAGAAAATTGTTAGAACTTATAGTAGAGATTTATGGTCTCCGAACTATGCAAGAGAATTAAAGAATGGAGATTGGCTTATTTGTGATACTGATAATAATCGAGTTATTCAAATAAATAATCAAGATAACATGGTTTGGGAACTTTCAAATATGCATACTCCCAATAGAGCAGTTCGATTAGAACCGTGATATTAATTATTTATATCGTTTGAAATAGAGAGATGACTTATTTAGTAGTTTGGTAGGATATGATATAAATTTAGGGGTGTTTTAATGAAAAGAGGATATATTAAATACTCAGTTCACTAGCTATATATAGTATTATGTATATATTACATTTTGAAATTATTGGATACGGATTAGAGATGGATTTATGGCATAACTGCTATAGATATCAAATGAATACACTAAAGGTCTAGTTATTAAGTAAAATTTTGGACCTTTTTTTTAATTTCCATTCGGGACATATGTCCTTTAGAAACCCTTTTATTAATTCTATAATGAAATTAAGCAGATGAGGAGGATAAGAGTTGAAGGAGTTATTTAGAAAAGATTATCCTATGTTCAAGCTTGTTTTAAATTCAAAGCCAGATATTTTAGATAAGTGGGAAGTGCTGGATTTTGAAAAGGATGAGGTCATTTGCAAATACAATGATGTTTATGAATATTTTTGTGTGCTTCTAAAAGGAAGTATCAATATCTACCATACCTCGGAGAAGGGGAAAACCTATTCCCAGTCTGTATATAAAGAGGGAAGCTATTTTGGAGAGCTAGAGATATTTCACAGTTTGCCCTATGTATGTGAGATAAAGGCAATGAACAGAGTAAGACTTATAAGGCTGAAAAAATGTTATTTTGAGAAGTGGATTAACAGTGATAATGAGGTAGCGATTTATATATTAAAAAGTCTATGTAAGACTAGCTACGAGCTTTCAAAGAAGGCTATAGTTGATACCCTGTATTCACTTAAGTTTAGAATCTGCGATTATCTAATTACTTCTTATGAGAGCAGAGTAAAGAAAGAGCACAACAAGTTTTATATCAGCAAGGATCATCTCAGCGAGCATTTTGTGGTGACTAGACGAAGTATAAACAGGATACTTAAGGATATTCACGACAAGGGTTACATAAGTGTATATAGGGACAAGATTGAGATTCTGGATATTGACTCTCTGATTGATGAAAGGGAAAGTGAGCGGTATTAAGCCGATTTGGCTAAAATATACATAAGGAGGAGAAGGATTTGAAGAAGAAAATATTTGGGTTTGTAAGTATGTTTTTGATTATGGCTATGGTGATGGTAGGCTGCGCAGGCAATCAGCCAGCTGAGCAAAGTGAAGAGCCAGCAGCAGAGGAAGCTAGTGCTCTTAAGGTAGCTCTAGTAGTAGCTGGAGGCTTAGGTGACAGATCTTTTTATGATTCAAGTAACGAAGGTCTAAAGATGGCAATTGAAAAGCTAGGAGTAGAAGGCAAGGTACTAGAGTGTAAGAATGACCCTACTCTATATACTGACCAGCTAGTTCAGGCATCTACTGCAAGTGATGTAGTGGTTGTAGTAGGATTTGAGTTTTATGATGTAATCCAAGAGGTAGCAGCTGAGTTTCCTGACAAGAAGTACGTTTATATCGACAATGTTATTGAAAATGTAGAAAATATTACATGCATAGACTACAAGGAAAATGAAGGTTCTTTCTTAGCAGGAGCACTTGCTGCTATGGAATCTAAGACTGGAAAGATAGGTATGGTTGGGGGTATGGATATACCAGTAATCAGAAATTTCCAAGTAGGGTATGAGGCTGGAGCCAAGTATATCAATCCAGATATCCAAGTTGAGACTATTTTTGCTGGAGATTTTGAAGACCCTGCAAAAGGTAAGGAAAGTGCTCTTGCATTATATGCAAAAGATATTGATATAGTTTTCCAAGTTGCTGGTAAAACTGGCGAAGGTGTGTTTGAAGCTGCAAAGGATACAGGCAAGTTTGCTATAGGTGTTGACTCTGACCAAAGATACATCAATCCAGATGCAATCATTGCAAGTATGATTAAAGGTGTGGACATCTCTATTTATGAAACTATAGAGAAAATCCAAAAGGGTGAGTTTGAATCTGGTAATGTTTATGAGTATGGAGCAAAAGAGAACGGCGTAAGAATAGCTTATGGAACTGAGGATATGCCAAAGTTAGTGTCTGATGAGACTATGAATCAGATACAAGAGCTTACAGCTATGATAATCCAAGGAGATATAGAGGTTCCAGAGGCAAACTAATACTAGGATGGTAAAAAGAAGAAGCTCGCTTCTTCTTTTTTTCTAGGTTTATATAAGGAGAGCTAGGTATGAGCGAAGAGATTATTAAGTTAATAGGTATTACTAAGAGGTTTCCAGGAGTGCTTGCAAACGACAACGTAACTCTAGATGTAAGAAAAGGAGAAATCTATGCTTTAGTAGGAGAAAATGGAGC
The DNA here is from genome assembly GCF_000196455.1 of Acetoanaerobium sticklandii. Lineage (NCBI taxonomy): Bacteria > Bacillati > Bacillota > Clostridia > Peptostreptococcales > Filifactoraceae > Acetoanaerobium > Acetoanaerobium sticklandii. The sequence goes on from NC_014614.1 coordinate 437,861, forward strand.
GGGAAAATCTACTCTGATGAAGACTATGTATGGACTTCATCAGCCTACAGAGGGAGAGGTATGGATTAAGGGCAAGAGGATTGAGGATTTTAGTCCATCTACAGCTATAAAAAACGGGATAGGGATGGTGCATCAGCATTTTATGTTACTGCCATCATTTACTATTGCAGAAAATATAGTTTTAGGTAAAGAGCTTAGAAAAAACAGGGTATTTCTAGACAAGGATGAAGCAAATAAAAAGGTAATTAGTCTATCAAAGGAATATGGACTAGAGGTAGATCCAAAGCTAAAGATAGAGGATGCCTCAGTAGGTCTACAGCAGAGAGTGGAGATATTAAAGGCTCTATATAAGGGAGCAGATATTTTGATTCTAGATGAGCCTACAGCTGTGCTTACTCCTCAGGAAACTAAGGAGCTGTTTGCAGTTATTAAAAAGCTCGTAAAGGAAAAGGATATGACTGTGATTATCATAACTCATAAGCTAAATGAGGTAATTGAGATATCAGACAGAGTAGGAGTTATGAGAGCAGGAAAGCTCATAGGAGTAGAAAATACAAAGGATGTCACTGAGAAGATACTAGCTGAGATGATGGTTGGAAGAGAGGTACTATTTGAGCACATAGATAAAAACGATGCCTATGGCGATATTTTAGTACAGGTGGATAATTTATGGGTGAAGGACAACAGGGGATTTGACGCTATAAAGGGTATATCTTTTGGAGTGAGAGCTGGAGAGATTCTAGGAATAGCTGGAATAGAAGGAAACGGACAAAGTGAACTTATAGAGGCTCTTACAGGAATTAGAAAAGTAGAAAAGGGCAAGGTATATATAAAAAATAAAGAGGCTACGAATTTATCATCTAAGAAAATAAGAGAAATGGGAACATCTCATATCCCTGAGGATAGATTGACAACAGGCATGAGCAAGGACTCTAGTATAGAGGACAATATCCTCATGGGCAAACAGCACAGCGAGGAATTTGCTACAAAGGGTATTCAGCTAAAGAGAAAGAGCATAAAAAAGTATGCCAAGGATTTAATTGAGAAGTTTGATGTGAGAACTGCATCTGAAGAGGTGAAAATGGGTTCGCTTTCAGGTGGAAATATGCAAAAGGTGATAATAGCTAGAGAGTTTTCTTTTGATACTCCGATTTTATTTATCTCTCAGCCGACTAGAGGGGTGGATATAGGGGCTATAGAGTTTATCCATGAGCAGATAGTGAAAAAGAGAAACGAGGGCTGCGCTATAGTTCTTGTGTCTGCTGAACTAGATGAGATTTTTAGGCTATCTGATAGGATTATCTGTCTTTATGAAGGAAATATTACTGGGAAATTTAAAAATGGAGAGATTTCGAAGCTCGACATTGGTTACTATATGACTGGAAATAGGAATTAGGGTGGTGTAGGCATGAGAGGAAAGTTTAATGAACAATTAGAATATCTGGGTTCTCTTTTTCTTGCTATATTCCTAGCTCTTGTTCTAGGAGCTGGAATTATGATATTAAATGGAAAGAATCCAGTGCAGGGCTATATGGCTCTAGTAAGTGGAGCTCTAGGCTCAAAGTATTTGTTTGCAACTACTTTAGCAAAAACAGTACCGCTTATTCTGACTGGACTTGCTACAGCTATTTCATTTAAAAGTGGAATTTTTAATATAGGTGGTGAGGGTCAGCTTTATTTAGGAGCTTTTGCTGCTGCTTATGTAGGGTTTACTTTTACTGATCTTCCTGTGGTGGCAGGGATAGTATTAGCAGTGATAGCGGCTATGGCAGTAGGCGGGCTTTATGCTTTTATACCAGCGCTTTTGAAAGTGTATTACAACATAGATGAGGTTATTACTACGATAATGTTTAACAGTATAGCAATTATGTTTACTGGATATCTAGTAAACTATCCATTTCAGGCATCTCAAGGGAAAATGGGTGGAACTGATATGATAGCTGAGGGCTTTAAGTTTCCAAAGCTAGTAGCTATGAGCAAGCTAAATACCAGTATTTTTTATACTATGATTATTGCAGTTTTGATTTATTACTTAATGAAAAAGACTTCATATGGCTATAATTTTAATATAGTAGGAGAAAACAGTATTTTTTCTAGGTATGCAGGGATAAACAACAAGAAGTATATGATTTGGGCGATGATTATCTCTGGAGCTTTATGTGGTATAGCAGGGGCTTTTGAGGTATATGGGACTCATTATAGATTTTTGCAAAATATTTCAAAAGGATTGGCCTTTGATGGGATGCTAGTATCTCTTATAGTTAAGAACAATCCTGTGGGGATAGTGTTGATGTCGCTGTTCTTTGCGGTTTTAAAGACGGGGTCAAATGCTATGGAGCTAAATACAGGAGTTCCTTCTGAGCTTATTTTAGTTATTCAGTCGGTTATCATTTTATTTATAGCAGGTGAGAGTGGATTTAAGGAGATATTAAAAAGAAGACAGCTAAATAAAGCAAGGACGGTGAAATAATGAAGGATATATTTGATTTGGCTCTACTACAAAATACCATCAGAACAGCTACGCCCCTTATTTTAGCAGCTCTAGGCGGTCTTCTTACCATGCATGCAGGGATACTCAATATAGGTATGGAGGGTATGATACTTATAGGGGCGTTTTTCGGAGTATTAGGAAGCTACTTTTTTGCATCTTCCTTTATGGGTGTAGTTCTTGCTATTATTTCTGGAATTGTTATAGGGGCTTTATTTGGCTTCTTTGTTATTGAATTAAAATCAGATGAGTTTATTATAGGTATCGCTATTAATATTTTTGCAGGTGGACTTACAGTTTTTTTACTTAGAAGTATTTTTGGCGTGAAAGGTGCTTTTTCTTCACCAGATATCAAGCCGCTTCCGGATTTACATCTTCCATTTTTGGATAAAATTGAGGTGCTGGATAAGATATTTAACAATCACTCGATTTTGGTGTATGTAAGCTGGATACTTGTGTTACTTATATATTTTGCTTTACAAGACTCCTTATGGCTACTGGATAAGAGGGGTAGGAGAGCATGAAGAGGCTATAGAGACGGCAGGGATTAATCCTAAGAAAATAAAGTACATTTCATCTATTTTAGGTGGAGTTTTCTGTGGGATAGCAGGAGCTCATCTTTCGCTGGGATATCTTACTCTATTTACTGAAAATATGAGTGCAGGTAAAGGCTTTATCTCACTAGCGGCTATTATTTTTGGTGGGTCAAATCCTATAAAGGTTTATGGAGCATCCTTGCTTTTTGGATTCTTTGATGCGCTGGGAATCAGGATGCAGTCACTAGGAATAGCTTCGCAGTTTACTCAGATGATTCCTTATGTTGCAACTGTGCTAGTACTATTTATGGTCGCACAAAAGAAGCTGATGAAGAGAAAGGGGAACTAAAGTGAGGTATGATGCTGTAGTTATAGGCTCTGGAGCTGCTGGACTGTATTTTGCTCTATCTGCAAGCAAGAAAGGCAAAAAAATTGCTTTAGTTGAGAAAGCTCAGCTAGGAGGGACTGCTTTTGCAACGGGCTGCCTTCCAGTTAAGAAGATAATGGATAAGATTAAAAGCTATGAAAAAGCAAAGGCACTGGAAAATGAAAATCTGCTTAAGCTAAATTCAGACAAGGAAGTGCTTTTTAAGGCAGGGATAAAATCCTTGGAAAATATAGAGAGCTTTATAAGTGATAAGCTAAGCAAAAATAATATAGATGTATATATAGGTGAGGGAGAGGTAGTAAGTGAAACTAGAGTTAAGGTAAATGAAGCTCTGATTGAGACAGAAAATATTATCCTAGCTACCGGAACTACTGCCTCTACAGTAGAAGGATTTGCCCCTATAGATCATGAGATGATACTCAGTCATGAAAGCCTGCTTACTATGAAGCAACTACCTGAGGAAATGACTATACTAGGAGGAAACGTAGAGGGGATAGAGTTTGCCTCTATGCTTAGCGAGCTAGGAGTAAAGGTCAAAGTAATAGAAAAGGAAGCTCAGATATTACAGGGCAATGATGAGGATTTGATTGAAAATATCAAAGCTAGGCTTATTAATAATGAAGTAGAGCTGATTTTAAATACTGAGGTTACGGCTATTGAAAAGATAGAAGAGGAAGCTGTAATTAACTTTTCGAATCGTGAAAGTCTAAAAGTAAAAAGCATTCTTGTGACTGGAATCAGAAAGCCTAATATTCCAAAAGGGATAAAAGAGCTAAAGCTAGATATGAAAAGTGGATTTATTAAGGTAGATGAAAATCTCATGACTAGCAAGGCTTCTATTTATGCTGTAGGAGATATAAATGGGATTCATGGGATGGCTCATATTGCACTTCAGCAAGGGATTTTGCTAGCTGATTATATTTGGGAGGGCAAGCAGATATCAACTCAGTACAGCTCACTTCCAAGGTGTATATTTACCATAAATGAACTAGCTGGAGCAGGCTGCCAAGAGCACGAGCTTGAGAACTGCGTAGTAAAAAAGCTATATTTTAAGGATACCTTTAGAGGACTTGATTCTAGCTATGATGATGGGTTTATGAAGATAATTATACAAGATGAGATAGTCAAAGGAATATGGATAAATTCTATTGATGCAGGAGCCTTGGTAGGAAATGTGGGGCTTTGGATAGATAATAAAGTGAGCGTAGAAGCTATAAAAAGGAGTCTGTTTATTCATCCTACTTTATCAGAAGCCTTGATAGATGCAATAATTGATTAGAAAGAGGGAAATTTATGATTCAGCCACATATACAGTGTGATAAAGTAAGTAAGATGGTGCTACTGCCAGGTGATCCTCAAAGAGTAGATAGAGTAGGAAGCTTTCTGGACGATGCTGTAGTCATAGCAAATAATAGAGAGTTTAAGACTTTGACAGGAAGCTATAAAGGGATGCAGGTTACTGTTACTTCTACGGGAATAGGAGGAGCCTCAGCTGTGATTGCATTAGAAGAGCTGATAAACTGCGGGGGAGAGTACTTCATCAGAATAGGAAGCGCAGGAGCAGTTCAAAAGGATATAAACATAGGGGACCTTATAATCAGCATGGCATCAGTAAGAGAAGATGGGGCATCTGCTATGTATGTCAATAAAGACTATCCAGCAGTATCTGATTTTGAAATATTGACAGCCCTAAAAAACAACGCTGTGAAACTAGGCTATGAGCACCATGTAGGAATAACCAGAAGCCATGACTCGTTTTATATAGATGATGAGATAGAAAAAATGGAATTTTGGAACAAGAAAAATGTTCTAGGCTCAGATATGGAGACCTCATCGCTATTTGTAATAGGAAAGCTCAGAGGAGTAAAGGTAGGCTCAGTTCTAAACAACGTAGTGCTATATAGCAAGGATGTAAAAGACGGAGTAAACGATTACGTAAACCAAAAAGACCTAGCTCAGCAGGGAGAAGATAGAGAAATCCTTCTCGCCCTCGAGTCCCTCCACGAAATCAAAATCAGTAGGGACGGTTCTTTTTGATTTTTGCATAAGAATCAAAATGGACCGCTCTTAATGAGTATTTTTCTATTAAAAAACAATTTAAGATAACAATAGAATTACATTAGAGTGGTCAAAAAGAACCGTCCCTCATGATTGAAGTGATGAAAAAGAACCATCTCTCTCGATTGTCTTTGTTTCATATTTATATTGTTGGAAAATTATAGTATAATCAACTAGGGATTTTCATTTACAGAGTATTTTGAAATATATGGAGTGGAAGTCAAAGAATTACTAGAAAATAGATTTATGTTAGGGGGAATGGGTTTATGAAAAAGATTTTATTTGCTATGACTTTAGTATTTGCATTATTGGGGTTTTCACCAACAGTGGTAGAAGCTAATACGCTTTCCAAGGGAGTTATATTAGATGGAGAGCAAATTAGTATGGATGGAACTCCTATTATTGAAAATGGAAGAACTCTCGTTCCTGTAAGGGGCGTACTTGAAGCTATAGGAGCTACTGTGGATTGGAATCAAGCAACTAAGACTGCAACTGCTCATTTAGGAGAATTTTCTGCATCGGTTACAGTAGATAAATATACTGCTTATGTTGATGGTTACGCAGTTAATTTAGATGTGCCAGCAAAAATTGTAAACGGAAGAACTATGGTGCCACTTCGTTTTATGGCTGAAGCATTAGGATATGATGTTTCTTATAAGGATGGATGGGTGTATTTAGACACTCCATCTACAGATTTAGATCCTGAATTTGCAGCCGAATTAGAAGATTTTGAGAGTATACTTAAAGATTCACCTGTCAAAGACTATTTTGAGAGTTTTTCAATAGCATATTCTGATGAAGAAGGCGCTGTGGTATTGAGCTTTGAAGGTGATGGCACGAATAAGAAAGTCCATGAAATGATAAATAAGCCAGATGAGTGGGCATATTATATTGAATATATGGAAATGATTTCTATGGAAATGGTTATGTATTTTAAACAATTGGGATATGAAGTTAATTCAATAGTGGAAGTGATTGATGATGAGAATCCTGAGTACGTGTTGCTAAAAGTATTTAATGGGTTAGTTGATTATGATATAGCAACTGAGTAATTCATTAAAATAGTTATTATGTAATCCCAAAGCCTACTTAGAATCAAATAAGTAGGCTTTATAATTATTACAGCATAATTTGAATGGAGAAAAAAATGATGAGTATTTGGGATGTTTTGGGGATAGAAGCAACGTCAGAAGAAAAAATAATAAAGCGAGCATATTCTAAAAAACTTAAAGCTTTGGATACTGATATTCATCACAAAGAGTTTATAGAATTAAGAGAAGCCTATACTGCTGCGCTAAATCACATAGATTTGGATACTTATGAGTATGAAGAAGAAATTATTAAAACTGAAGGATTAGAAAATGAGTATATACAAAATGAAAATGACGACATAAAACATAATGATGAAGTAAATCATGATTTTACTTATGAATCTATAGTAGATGATACTGATTTAGAAATTGATTATGAGGATTATAAGCATTATCTGTACAAAGAATGTTTAGAAGATAAGCTAGAGAATTTTGAGTTTAGGATGAGTGTGGACTCTTGGATAGAGTATTTTTCTAATAGAAATATTAGTGCTAGCTTAGATTATCAAGATTTTATATCGTTGCTTAATTTTATAGAAGAAATGCCAGTGTTGCCTTGTGAAGTATGGCATTTTATAAAGGAATATGTAGTGGCTCATAATACTTATTCTTCATTACAATATGAAGATGAATATAAAAGAATAACTAATTGTATTATGATAATCGATAGGTTTTTGAGTTTTTCATTTACAGAAAAATTTGGTAAAAATTTTAGTTCAAATCAAAATATTGAGGGTTTGTATGAGAAGATATCAGAGCTCCATTTAAGTATTAACAACTGTGATTTTGAAAAAGCAAAAAGTATTTATTTAGAAATTAAAGATAATGGATACTTAGGATATTGGAGCGAAAGAATATTAAAAGCTGAAGTAAATGTAAATTTAGTAAGTAGATTTAAGTTTAAGCTATTAATTTCAAAGCTTTTAAAGGACAAAAGTATTGATAAATATATATTACTGTATCTATTTGATTTATTTATAGAGAAAGAATTTTTTTGTATTTGTAAAAAGATATTAAAAAAAATGAGAAAAAATAAGGAAAGCAATTTGTATATTATTTTATCAATGAAGCTAGGGTGTAAGAGAAATAAAAAAAGGGCTACTAGAAGATTGTACAAAAAATATATGAACTTGACTGGTTTAGATTATATTGAAAAGAACCAAGTTGAATTTTTGAAAAAGTTTGATTTACTTTCAAAACCTAAGTGGCGGGGGTTTTCGTATTTATTTAATAGGATATTAAGGTGGGGAATTATAATTATATACTCTATGGTTGTTATATCAGTTTTAATATCCAATCCATTTATAATTATCATTGCAATTATATATTACTTATATAAATATATTAAAAAGGAGTTTTTTGTTCATGCCAACAATAGGGATTGATTTAGGAACTACAAATAGTTTAGTATCATTTTGGAATGATGGGAAACCACAGCTAATACCAAACAATTATGGCTCTTTTCTTACTCCATCGGCTATTGCAATTGACAATGATAATAAAGTATTAGTCGGACAGCCAGCAAAAGAATGGTTAGTAAATAATTCTAATGATGGAGTTATTTGTTTTAAAAGGTTTATGGGGACAGAAAAGATATATAATATTAAAGGGCATACATTTTCTCCTACTGAGCTTTCAGCCCTTGTGCTTAGTACATTGAAAGAAGATGCAAAGAACTATTTTAATGAAGAAGTAAGTGATGCAATCATAAGTATTCCTGCATATTTTAATGAGTTTCAAAGAACTGCAACTATTAATGCTGGGAAGATGGCTGGGTTAAATGTAGTTAAATTAATTACTGAACCTACAGCAGCAGCTTTAGCATATGGATTACATAATGCAGATGCCGAAGCGAAATTTATGGTACTGGATTTAGGTGGAGGCACTTTTGATGTTTCGATTCTGGAAATGTTTGAAGGAGTTATGGAAGTTAGATCTATTGCAGGAGATGTATTTTTAGGTGGAGAAGACTTTAATGAAGCCATATTCAAAGCTATATGTGAGCAAGAAAATATTGATATAAAATATATATCAGTTTTAGAAGGTGGACAGTTAAAAAAATTGGCAGAGGTTTGTAAGAAACTTTTATCTGATAAAGAAATTTGTAAGATAGAGTATAATTTTAGAGGAACATCTAGGGTTTTGGAATATAGCCGAAATCAATTTGAAAAGCTAGTAGCACCATTGATTCTAAGATTGAAAAAGCCCATCGAAAGAGCACTTCGAGATGCAAAGCTAAATACATCAAATATTGATAGCATAATTTTGGTTGGTGGGGCTACACGTATGCCAATTATTCGTAGTGTCATAGGAGTAATGTTTAGCAAAATACCTTTTGTTACTATTCATCCAGATGAGGCTATAGCTCTTGGGATAGCTGTTCAAGCTGCTTTGAAAGAAAAAAATGAAGCCGTATCAGAGCTTTTTATGACTGATGTTTGCCCCTATACTTTAGGCATTTCTTCTCTAGATAGTAATGAAAATGAAAGTATATTTTCGCCTATCTTAGAAAGAAATACTTGTATACCTTGTAGTAAAGTAGGAACTTATTCTACAAGTCATAATAAACAGAAAGAAATCAAGATAGAAGTATTTCAAGGTGAAAGTATAGATTTAGTAAATAATTTAAAATTAGGAGAATTTAAAATAAAAGTTCCTCCAAATGACAAAGGAAAAGAAAAAGTAGATATAAGGTTTACATATGATGGAAATGGTTTGCTCGAAGTTGAGGCAAAAGTTCTTTCTACACAATTAGTAAAATCATATATTATTGAAAAAAGCCCTGGTTATATGACAGAACAGGAAATTCAGGAAAGATTGAAGAAGCTAAGTTATTTGAAAGTACATCCAAGGGATAAACAAAAAAATATTGCTATATTGGCAAGGGCTGATAGGCTATACCAAGAATTATTGGGAATAAATAGAGATATAATTGCGGCTCAAGTGAGTAATTTTAAAGAGGTGCTTGATTCTCAAGATGAAAGATTGATTCAAGAGGCATATGATGATTTTGAAGGATTTCTTAATAGCTTAGATTCATATAATTTTTTTTAGACTATGATTATAATATACTTGAAATAAAGCTAAATTAAAGTCAGAAGACATATATGTTATAGTTCTAGTTACAAATAAATAACTTTGTAACTAGAACTATTTTAGTTATTGTAGAACAATAATAGGAAAGTTATAGTTATAATAAGATAGGAAAAGAATAAAAAAGTTTGAATTATGAGATAAGAGACTAAATTAAAGGAGATAATTATTGTGGATAAAATTTTTGATAAGTTTCTAACTAAATTAAATATACGATTGCATAGACTTTATGGAAAAATTCAAAGTTCTATAATGGCTTTTGGTATAAATAAAGGATATTTTGTTAATTTTTGCATAGGGTTATTTGCTTTAATAAATCTATTTTATAATGAAAATATATTTGGAATAGAATTTTTAAAGGAGGATTTTTATAAAAAAGTACCAATCTTATTTACTATACTTTCAACTGGATTGACTATGATTTATTCAATAATTAAATATTTAAAGACATCAAATGAATATACTATTATACTCGATAGTTATAATAAGAAAGAGATAATAGAAAAAATTAAACTAAGTGATAAATATCTTAATAATGGTTACAGGATAAGGACTTTTCATAATGGGAAAACTCAAGAAAAGTTCGTGATGAGTGACTATATTAATATAATGTTATTGGAACGCAGTACCATAAATATAAATATCATTGACTATAAATTTGAAATAGCAGATGAAATAAAAAGTTTTGTTCCAAGTATAATGAGGAGAACTTTTTTAAGTGACAAAGTTATATTTAATGGAAAACTTGTAAGAATGGCAAGTGATTTATTTTTAGAGAGTACAGCAATAAATATGCAAAAAACAAGATATTTTGAGGGGCAATGTACTAATGAAATTGTATACAAACAGATCAAATCCAATCACTCTATAGAAGAACCTTTTAGAGGAGAATGTTTAATGCTAAATAAAGACAATGTTTTATTTGACCTAGAGCACAGCTCATGTTCAAATTACATAGGGGCATCAACCTTAGTTGTAGTTAATAGAAAACATATATTAATTGGTAAACAAGGAGAATACTCAAAAGCTAATTCAGGACGATACGCTCCATCTGGTTCAGGATCAGTTAATTATAAGGATATAAATAAAAGTACAGATTTTTACTCACTGATAATTAATGCAATGGAACGCGAATTTTGTGAGGAAAATAATTATAAATTAAATAACAATATTAAAACAATTGTCTTAGGATATGTTAGATTATTAGAGAGGGGTGGAAAACCTGATTTTTTTGGAATTAGTTTTTTAGATTTAGATTCAGAAGTGATAAATAATGATAAAATAAAAAAAGAGGAGTTAGGAATTGCTGGGAATAGATTAATAATAGACATAGATATAAATGAAGGGATTGGAAGAACTGTTTTAGAATTTTGTAGGAAGAATATTTTGGATAATAAAGTCTCAATTCAATTAATGATTCTAGCCGAGTTAATAATAAAATATGAATCAAGGATTTTAGAAATTCTTGAAAAAGAGAATTAATTTTTTATATAACTTGGAGGTTTGAATAAATATGATTAGAAAAGATGAAGGCCTAGGTTTTATCTTAAAATATGAAAATGTAGCTTGGTATGAGGGCGGTAAGGTAAAGATTCTCGATAGGAGAATTTATCCTACACAGATTAGTTTTGTGACCTGCAGTACGCATGAGGAGGTAGCCAAGGCTATAGCAGATATGGTAACTCAAAGTGCTGGACCATATACGGCTGCAGGTATGGGAATGGCTCTAGCTGCATATGAAATTAGAAATGAAAGCAAGGAAAAACAGCTTGAGTATCTCGAAAAAGCTGCATACACACTATCTCACGCTAGACCGACTACTGTAAACAGGATGAAGCTTATTACGAGTGGATGCCTAGAGGTTGCAAGAAAAGCGCTTGATAACGGAGAGCAAGTTGATGAAAAGATATTTAACTCTACTATAGATTCACTAAATAGAAGATATGAGAATATGGAAGTAGTAGGAAATTACCTAGTTGATATGTTTCCAAATAAAGGGACAATTATGACTCAATGCTTTGGAGAAACTATTGTAGGTATGATGTTAAAACAAGCAAAAAATAGAAATAAGGATATAAGAGTTATTGTTCCTGAAACTAGGCCTTATTTTCAAGGAGCAAGGCTAACTGCTAGCGTAAGCCAGGATCAAGGCTTTGATACCACTGTTATCACTGATAATATGCCTGCTTTTGTTATGAAAACTAATAAGATTGATTTATTTACATCAGCTGCAGATGTGATTTGCCTAGATGGTCATATCACAAACAAAATAGGAACCTATCAGCTTGCAATCACTGCTAAATATCACGAGGTTCCATACTTTGTGACAGGAATACCAGATATTGATAATCCTACTGTAGATACAGTAAAGATAGAAGAAAGAGACCCAGCTTTAGTACTAGAAGCTAGAGGGATAAAAAATACCTTAGATGGAGTAAAGGGCTACTATCCTTCGTTTGATATTACGCCGCCTCACTTAATCAGCGGAGTAGTTACAAATAAAGGAATATATTCACCTTATGACTTAAAAAGATATTTTAAATCGGATGTAAAAAAATTCTATTAGGGGTGACTGATGGATAGATTTAGTGAGCATTTTAGGATGGATGAAGAAGCTATAAGGGTATATGTAGCTGAAAAGCTCAAGCTTTTTGAAAATATAGAGGATATAAAGGTCAGTGAAATAGGTGATGGGAATATCAATTATGTTTTTAGAGCTGAGGATATAAAATCAAAGAAGTCTGTAGTTATAAAGCAGGCAGATAAACTGCTTAGAAGCTCTGGAAGACCTCTTGATGTAGATAGAAACAGAATCGAGGCCGAGGTGCTAAAATTTTATGGAGAGGTTGCAAGCGACTATGTTCCAAAAATTTATCATTATGATGAAGTAATGTGCGCGCTTACTATGGAAGATATATCTGAATATGAAAACCTAAGACATGGACTTATGAAAAATAAGATATATAAGAACTTTGCTGAGGATATCACAACATTCATGGTAAACACTTTGATTTCTACTATGGATATAGTAATGAATCCTTGGAAGAAAAAAGAAGATGTAAAAAAATATATTAATGTAGAACTATGTGATATTACTGAAAAATTAGTATTTACAGACCCATACACAAATCATTTTGGAACAAATATTGTGCTTGATGAAAGCAGTGAGTTTGTAAAAAAAGAAATTTACAATGATGAAGAGCTAGTATTTGAGGCAGGAAAACTCAAGTATAAGTTTATGAACAATCCTCAGAGCTTACTTCATGGAGACCTTCATAGTGGTTCGATTTTTGTGACTGAGTCAAAAACTAAAGTTATAGATCCTGAGTTTGCATTTTATGGACCTATAGGCTATGACCTTGGCAATGTGGTTGGAAATTTATTTTTTTCTTATATTCATTCAGACATAGTTATGAGTAATGAAGTCGAAAAGAGAGCTTATCTTAATTACCTAGAGACTACTATAGCTGAAATAGTGGAAAAGTTTACTGAGAAGTTTGGCAGAGCCTATGATGAAAAAGTAATTGACCCTATGGCAAAAAATCCTCTATATAAAAAATGGATGATAGCTAGCATACTAGAGGATGCTGCTGGAATGGCTGGAACAGAAGTAATAAGAAGGACAATAGGAGATTCAAAGGTTAAAGAGATTGAATCCATTGAAAGCATAGAAGCTAGAGTGTATATGGATAAATTTTTAATTCTTTTAGGAAAGAGCTTAATTAAAGATAGATATAAAATCAAGACAGGCGAGGATTATGTAGCTTTGATAGATAAAATTAAAAAATTGATTTAGGGGAACAGGTGAATATAAAGATGATGGAATATGAAAAAGAGCAAGTCGTAAGGTATGGGAAAAAGCTAATTGATAGGAGACTAACTACAGGCTCTGGAGGGAATATCAGTGTATATAACAGAGAGCAGAATCTAGTTGCTATAAGTCCAAGTGGGCTTGATTACTATGAAACTACACCTGAAGATATAGTAATCCTAGATATCGATGGCAACCTAGTGGAAGGAAAGAATAGACCATCGAGTGAAGCAGGTATGCACTTAGCATTTTATAAAAATAGAGCTGACGTAAGCGGGATAGTGCATACGCATTCTAAATTTGCAACAGCAATAGCTTGCATGGGGTGGGAGCTTCCTGCTGTACATTACCTAATAGGAATGGCTGGGCATAGAGTAAAATGCACCGGATATGCCACTTATGGCTCTGATGAACTAGCTAAAAAAGCTCTTGAGACAATAGGAGACTCAAACGCTGTTCTTCTCGCAAATCACGGACTTATTGCTCTAGGGGAAGATGTTGACAGAGCTTTTTCTACAGCTGAGCATTTGGAATTTGTCTCAGAGGTTTATTACCTTACAAAAACCTTAGGAACACCAAATATTTTAAGTGATGAAAATATGGACGAGGTAATGAAGAAATTTGGAACATTTAGATATAGATAAATATACATTAGAAATAATTTAGATAAGAAATATACTTCTTGAAAAAAAAAGTATATTTTATGGGGAGGAGAAGTTTTGAGAAACAAAATTTCAGCGGATTTTAAGAAATATTGTGAATATTATTACAATGAAAAATTACTTAATATTAATTTAGATGGAAAGATTTTAGAACTGCCTTATGTAATTATTTATGATAATCTATATCATAGTATTTCAGCTAAGGATATTAGTTTTAGAATTCATTATAATAATTTTATGGTTGAAGAGAAGATATTAGCTTTAACTGAAGAAATGTTCCGACAGTATTGTACTGATAATAATATTAAGGAAATGCTAGCAGAAAAAAGACTGAGGCTTTTTGATATTATCAAAAATAATAATAAACTTGAACTAGAAATTCAAATGCTTAACTATGTAGATTGTATCCATACAAATAGTATAATAGATTTAAAGAGTGAAAATAATTATACATCATTAAGAGAATTACTGCATAATAATGGCAAATTAGATGAAATAAGTAATTCAAAGTTAGCCAATCAATTTGATATTTCTATAGCATTATTTACTGGTGATAATTGTCTAGTTGTTAAAAAGATAAAATCAGATGGTATTATAGGAGAAGAAAATCTATATCCATCGATAGCAGATTCAATTATGCTTGAAGATATTATAGACAATAATTTAGTTTGTAAAAAATTGGAAAAAGAATTTAATTTAAAATATGAATATGTTGATGAAATATTTTTTTTAGGAATAGCTAGAAATCTTATTAAAGGTGGTAAAACTGATATCTTTTTTCTTGTAACTACAAAGTTAAACAATAGTGATATTTTAGGAAGATACTATTTTGAGAATAATAGAAATAATTCAATCTTAGAATTTGTTAAATTTAATAGTATTAAATATGATGAAAGGATATTTATTACTGATAAAAAAATTTTTAACTTTGACATGAAAGCTATTATGTCTGAAAAATTAGACAATATGACATTAGAACTTTTAGGTAGTATTTCATTATTTATAAACTGGATAAACAAGGAAGATTTAGTTGAGTCATCAGCAGGGACTAATGATATAGATAAAATATTAAAAATTATAAAAAATAAAATTAGCAATAAAAGCAAAGATATTATTAAATATGTAGAGGCATATTTTGAATTTATATCTGACGAAAAAGAAAGGGAGTTTGAAATTCAAATAGGTAATCTAATAAAACTTGAAATAGATAAATATTTAGAAAATGTTTTTGACAGAATATTATTAGATAGTAATTTTAGCTATAAAGTAAAATATGCTTCATTTTATAGCCTTTGTACACTGTATAGAAGAAATAAAGAATATAGCAAATATCATAAGCTAATTGATAGTTATACCAAAGATTTTCAAACCCAATATACTTTCCCTCATCTTAAATCAATGTGTTTAAGGGAAATAATATCTTTAAGAAAAATAGGATATAATTTAGATTTGAAAGATTCTATTAACTTAGCAAAAGAAGCTAAAAATAATCTTCCTAATAATATTGGAGTACTCCATAGCTATGCAGTTGTAGTTGCTATGGCATTTGAGGAAGAATTATATGATATTAATAATGAAGAAAATAAAAAGGAATTATATGATGCAATTGAAATAGCTCAGAGGATAATTAATAAAGAAGATTTTGCCAAATTTTATTCAACTTACGGTAGGCTTCTTTGTATTGATGGAAAATATGATGAAGCCAAAAAAAATATTCGAAATGCAATTGATAAGGAAGATAAAGATAAACTTGGCTATGCTCTCAGCATTGGAGATTATCAGACGCAACTCTTGAATGTTGAATTTAAAAAAAGTAAAAATGAATTTAGCGATATAAAAAAATTATTGGAAAACAAAGTAGAAGGAGTAAAAACTGATATCATTGAAGCAAGAGAAAAACTTGAGAATGAGAAAACCAATAATTTAGAGTTTCTGGGATTTTTCACTGCGATAATCAGTTTCACAATTGGCTCAATTCAAATAGCGAACGGTCAAGATGTAAGAGATGCTGCTAGGCTTATTGTTGTGCTAGCAGGGAGTTTATTAATTGTGTTAGGAGGTTTTGGGACAATACTTCATGGTAAGAATAGATTTATGAGTAATTTATTTACAGGAATAATGGGGATTGTTATGATAATATTAGGATTAAGTTTTATTTGATAGCATATTATTAAGGAGAAGAAAATGAAAGTTATTCAGAAAGATTCAATTTCTAAATCATTAAAAAAATATAATGAAGACATATCATATATTGGAGATTCTTGGGCATGGGTCATTGACGGAGCGACAGGTTTGAGTGGTAGAAACTTGCTTAAGGATAAAACTGATGCATCTTGGTTTGTATATCAATGGAATGAATATCTTATTTCTAATATTAAGAATTATAATTTTGACCTAAGTACTATTATTAAATTAGGAATAGAATCTATATATGATAAATATAGATTTTTAGTTAAGAAAGAAGAAGATTTATTGATTAGTCCAATAGATTTCCCATCAGCAACGATAGCATTAATAAGATGGAATAGTAATCATATAGAATACTTTTTATTAGGAGATTGTGAGATTTTGATTCAGAACGGACAAACAAATTTAGTTCATATTAGTGATGAGGCTTTAAAACCATTTGATGATAAAGTTATAGATTTAATGACGAATGAGAAAATTATTAATGGACTAACTCATGATGAAGCTAGAGACAAGGCTACAAGTATGTTGGTAGAGCATAGGTTAATGAAAAATAAACCAAAAGGTTATTGGTCATTAGAGTTCGATGATATAGCTGTAGATATGGCGAAAAAAGGAAAAATTTGTTTAGATCAAGAGGCAAAATGTCTTTTAATGTCTGATGGTTTTTCAATATTATTTCAAAAATATCTTAAAGTTGATAAATATAAAATTATTAATTTTGTAGAAAAAAATGGATTAGTTGGATGTTATAATCTTCTTAGAGATATTGAGTCAAATGATTCTGAATGCATAAGATACCCAAGACTGAAAAAAAGTGATGATTCATCAGCCGTATTTATAAGATTTTTTTGAGGCAATATTTTAATGTACTAAAATACAGCTGGAGTTATGACTGAAAGAATTTTCACAGGAGATCCTAGAGGGTTTCTCCACTGGTGAGGCATTGTAGATGGATAGTGTATAGAGTCACCTGATTGAACTAGGTATTCCTTGTCTTCTATTTCCACGATTAATACACCCTCTAATACATAGGCAAATTCTTCGCCAGGGTGGTTGTACTTATGTCCGTGCTTTTGACCTCCAGGAATAGTTACTATCATTGATTCCAAGCTTCTGCCAGAAAAATCTCCACTCAATCTTACAAATTCAGAAGGAAGACCTTCCATTTTAAAAGATTTTTGCTCATCGATTTTTACATGATAGTTATGAGTCTCCATGCTGTAGAAAAAATAGGTCATAGGAACTGAAAATGCATCAACTAGTTTTTTTAGTGATGTAATTGCAAGTGAGGATGAGCCGTTTTCAACTTGGGATAGAAAACTTACAGAAAGCTCTGTCTTATCAGCTAAATCTTTAAGTGTATATCCTTTTTCTTTTCTTAGTTCTTTTATCTTATCTGCTATTTCGCTTAGTATCTCCATTTTTTGTCTCCAATTAGTTAATAATAAATATAGGATAATAATACCATATAAGTTTGTCTTATTTCAATCTTACTGTAAAAAACTTAGCTATATTTACTGTATATATAGAAAATTTACAGTATTATTAAAATTATAGTTGAAAATTATAGTTATACAATATATAATTTAGTCTAGATTAACAACTGTGATAGTTTTAACTTTTCACACAATTGTTTTTAGCTTTTAGGAAAACGATTTTGTAATCTGTTTTTCTAGGAAATATCATTTTATATGAAATCATACTGATGGAGGGAAGTAAATGAGCGATATGGTAGTAAAGAACAAAAGACCATTTGGTTTCTACGTATGCAGTGTTGCATTTATGTTTGAAAGAATGGCATATTATTCAGCAAAATACTTAATTTATGTGTTTGTTGCAGCAACTATTGCTACTGGAGGGTTAGGATTAACAAAAGTAGAGGCTGCATATATCCAGTCAAACCTTGTTGCATTTACATATTTGGCACCTATTATTGGTGGATATATCTCAGACAGATTTATAGGAGCAAGGTATTGCGTACCAGTTGGTATAGCTCTTATGGCTGCTGGATACTGGATAGGAGCGTCAGCAACTGATGCTGTAGGTATGAATATAATGGTTACTCTTGTAGCTATTGGAACAGGGTTATTCAAAGGCAATGTTGCAGCTATTAGCGGTGCTTTATTTGATGATAAAGAGCAGCTTGATTCTGCTTTTTCAACTCAGTACTCTTTTGTTAATATAGGAGCATTTATTGGGACTACAGCTGTAGGATTGCTAGTAACTAAGACATTTGCACATGGTGATATACAAGGCTTTAGAGCAGCATTTCAAGTTTGTGCTGCAATTTGTGCAATTGATTTAGTATGGTTCTTATTTGGAAGTAAGTTTTTAGGAGAAGTTGGTAAGAAACCATTTAAATTAGGAAAAGAAGTAGATAAAGATGTAGTAGTAGAAAATAAACCTCTTACTAAGTCTGAAAAGAAAAAGGTATTTGCAATTATACTAATTTCAACTTTTTCAGTTATTTTCTGGGTATTTTGGTATCTTACATATCTAGCTGCCTATGATTACGGTGCAGCGTTTATTAATATGAATGTAAGTGGTTTTAATGTTCCACTTTCATGGTTTGACTCACTAAACTCTATGGCTTGTATAGCTTTAGGGCCAGTTCTTGGTGTGCTTTGGTTTAAATTATCAAAGACTGCAAGAGGAGACCTTAGTTTATTTAAAAAGCTTGGTATAGGACTTGGACTTCTAGGAGCGGCATTTTTAATGCTAGTGTTTGCAGAGTTTTCAAGAGGAGTAGGTGCAAGTGATGCATCTAAGGCAAGCCTATTTTGGCTGATTGCTTTTGGTTTACTTCTAAGCGTAGGAGAAATGTTCTTCTCGCCTCTAGGAAACTCATTTGTATCTAAATATGCTCCTAATAAAATGGTGTCAGTACTTATGGGAGTATGGATATTTGCAACTTTTATAGCAGGTAAATCATACGGATATCTATATGAATTTGCTTCAAAATTCTCAGTTATTCAAGCGTATTCAGTAATACCTGCAATATTATTTGTAGCTGCTGTGATGCTGTTTGTATTTGACAAAAAGCTTACTACTTTACTTGAAGATGACAGTGATGATGCAGAGGATGCTCTAGTATCATAAAATTTAAAAAAATGTATACCCATATGGCAATATTCATGCTGTATGGGTATACTGATATTATAATAAAATTTGGTTTATGATTTTGAAAAGTTAAGCTTACTTATTATTTTGAATTATTTTTTTAGGAGAGATAAGACTATGAAATTAAACAGACTAGAAAGTATCTTAGAAAAAATGAAGGCAGAGAATCTGGAGCAGATGATAATTTCTGATCCAGCATCAATTTTTTACTTAACAGGTAAATGGATTCATCCAGGAGAGAGAATGCTAGCTCTTTATATCAGCACAAGAGGTGAGCATAAGCTGTTTGTAAACAAGCTTTTCCCTATAACTGAGGATTTAGGAGTAGAGATAGTTTGGTTTGACGATACAAACAATGCTGTAGAAATACTATCAGAGGTTGTTTTAAAAGACAAGTCAGTAGGAGTAGACAAAAACTGGCCAGCTAGATTTTTAATTGGATTAATGGAGCTAAAAGCAGGAAGCTCATATGTAAATGGTTCATTAATCGTAGACAGAGTGAGAATGATTAAGGATGAAGCAGAAAAAGACTTTATGAGAGAGGCTTCAAGACTTAATGATTTAGCAATGGAAAAGCTAAAAAATGAAGTAACTAAAGGTCACAGCGAAAAGGAATTGATGCAGGTGCTTCAAGGGATTTACAAAGAGCTAGGAACTGATGGATTCTCATTTGAGCCTATTTTAGGATTTGGAGCAAATGCAGCTAACCCTCACCACTCAAATACTGATAAGGTTGCTGAGATAGGGGATAGCATCATTCTAGATATAGGCTGTGCAAAGAATTCATATTGCTCAGATATGACTAGAACAGTGTTTTTAAAGGAAGCTAGCGACAAGGCTAAAGAGGTATTTGAAATAGTACTAGAAGCTAATAAAAGAGCTATTAATACTGTTAAGCCTGGAGTTAGATTCTGTGATATAGATGCTGCAGCTAGAGATTACATAGCATCTAAAGGCTACGGTGAATACTTCACTCATAGAACAGGACACTCTATAGGTATTGATGTACATGATTACGGCGATGTTTCTGCTATCAACACAGACAAAGTTGAGCCAGGAATGATATTCTCTATAGAGCCAGGTATCTATCTACCAGGAGAAATAGGAGTAAGAATAGAAGACCTAGTACTAGTTACTGAAGATGGTTGCGAAGTGCTAAATAAAGCAGATAAAGAGCTTTGCATATTATAGGATAATAGATTTTTTAGTGAAAGACCTGTGAAAAAATTCATGGGTCTTTTTGTTATGCTCCTAATAAAGATTTTTGAGAAACATGGGCCATCTTAAACTCAAATTAATAAGTATAGTTCTTATCATCATAGAATATTTATTGATAGATAAGGGTATATAATATTTTATATAATAACTAAATGGGGGATTTTTATGTGGACTAGAGTGGAACTAAAATTAAAGGCTAAGGATTTTTTGAGAATGTATTACTGGAAAGCTTTTTTGGTTGCTTTTATGATATTTATAGTAGGAGGAAACCAAAATATGCTCCTCAATTCAGGAGGAAGCTCTGGAAGGGGAGGGCAAGATGCTCATTATCAAGGCGGGCAAATTATAGTTGATGACCCGAATTCCTTTGTTGGAAGATTTACAGAGCTGATGGGAATGCCTGGAATACTTGCTCTTTCTATTGTGATAGTGTTATTTGTGATTGGATTTTTTCTTATATTTAGATTTTTTATTGGAATTCCAATTGAAATAGGAGGAAGAAAATTCTTCCTAGATGGGATTAATGAAGAACCAGATGTAAAATCACTTGGATGGGTATTTAAATCTGGTTCATACATGAATATATCAATTACTATGTTTTTAACTGGAATATATAATTTCTTATGGTTTTTGCTACTGATAATTCCTGGAATAATAAAGCATTATTCCTATATGATGGTTCCTTATATTTTAGTTGAAAATCCAAATATTGAACCTTCTAAGGCAATAAGACAAAGTATTCAAATGACACAGGGACATAAAATGAATATGTTTATTTTAGATTTATCATTTTTAGGCTGGTATATTTTAGGAACCTTGATGCTAGGAATTGGAGTTTTGTTTGTAAATCCCTATTATGAAGCGACTTATGCTCAGTTATATATATCTTTAAAGGATAATGAAACTATTGAGTATTAAATTTATTGGTTAATTTATATATAAATCTGTTTAATTATATCTAATGTATGGATAATGTCTTGGAAAATAGTATAGAATTCTAGATTTTTATAGGAAGGGACCGGCAGGTCCCTTTTTTAGTACACTCTTTTTATGGTATAGCCAAGGGCTTTCATTTCATCGTATATTAGCTCCACATGATTATGACCGTTTGTCTCTACTGTCACTTCTAGCATAGCATCCATGAATCTGTTTGAAGCTTTGAACTGATTGTGATCGAGCTTGATTACATTTGCTCCTAATTTTGCTAGTAGATTAGAAATTTTAGCCAATTCTCCAGGCTTATCAGGCAGGTTTACAGAAAAACAAAATATTCTTCCCATAGATACAAGTCCTTGATTGATAAGTGAGGAAATAGTTAAAAAATCTATGTTTCCACCACTGATGATGCAGGCTATGTTTTTATTTTTTTCTTTGATTTTTCTAAGGGCTGCAAATGGCAGGACTCCTGAATTTTCTCCAACTAATTTATGATTTTGCATCAGTAGCAAAAATGCCTCCATTATTTCAAAATCGGATACCTCGACTATTTCATCCACATAGGTTTTTATTAGTTCATAGGTTAGATTGCCAGGATTTTTAACAGCTACTCCATCAGCTATCGTACATACTTTTTCTAGGCAAGTGAGTTTATTATTTTTCATGGATAAAGACATGGCATTTGCGCCCTCTGGCTCTACACCTATAATTTTTATATTAGGATTTAGAGCTTTTGCGCAGGCAGCTACTCCAGCAATTAAGCCTCCTCCACCTACTGGAACAATAATTACATCGAGATTTGGAGCTTCTTTTAATATTTCAATGGCTATAGTTCCTTGACCTTCTATCACATCAGCATCGTCAAATGGATGAATGAACAGCATGTTTTCACTGCTTTCAAGACGCTTTGCTTCTTCGTAGGCTTCATCATAGCAATCTCCGTGAAGAACTATATTTGCGCCGTATTTTTTGGTGGATTCTACTTTGATAAGTGGAGTGGTTTTTGGCATGACAATGGTTGCAGTGACTCCAAGCTCTTTTGAAGCATAGGCAACTCCTTGAGCATGGTTGCCAGCAGAGGATGATATAAGCCCTTGAGATTTTTGTTCTGAGTTTAGTTTACTGATTTTGTTATAGGCTCCACGAATCTTAAAAGCTCCAGTGGTTTGAAGATTTTCAGGCTTTATGTATACGTTGTTTGAGCAGTAAGAGCTAAAAAAAGTGCTATGAATGAGGTTGGTTGGTCTTAGTACTTGCTCGATTCGTTTGTGAGCACCTTCAAAATTAAAAATATACTGTATATTGGATACAGTAGAGCTTGCATCATAGTTCTTTTCCATTTGTATTCCTCCTTTGTTTTTAGCATAAAAAAACTCGCCCTAAAAAGCCTAAGCTTTCAAGGACGAGATTATCTCGCGGTACCACCTTGCTTGTGTATTAATTACACCACCTCATTTCAGTTCTATCAAACCTAAGCCAGTAACGAGGCTAGCCGGTATTCTTTACACTTTGATTCAAGAATACTGCTCAGGAGGGATTTGAATTTATTTATTGCATCGATTTTCACCAGCCATCGACTCTCTGTAGCAAAGCATATAAATTCCGTTCTCCATCTACGCATAATATTAAATTAATAGGTATGATATCACAGATAATTTGGTTTGTAAACTAAAATATTAAGCTCTTTTTGATTTTGTGATGTGGTTGTAAACTGGAACTCCTAGAGCAGTAATTAATATTCCTAGAACTGCAGTTTTGAAATCAGTTACAAGGGTGCTAAGTAGAATATATATTCCTCCAGCTATTCCAACTAGTGGAACAAAAGGATAAAATGGTACTTTGTAGGCTGGATTTAAATGAGAGAATTTTTTTCTTAGGACAAATATTCCAGCTACTGCCATTACGAAGAAAAACCAAACCATAAACATTGCCAAGGTAGTTAAAACTTCAAAAGATCCACTCATAACATAAAGTACAGCCAATGCTCCTTCTAATACGAAAGCTAAAACAGGAGTATTAGATTGTGGATGAAGATAACTAAGCTTATCTGCGAAAGGGAACAAGCCTTCACTTGCCATTGCAAATGGAACTCTTACACCAGTTAATAAATAGCCGTTCATAGCCCCAAATATAGAAATCATTATTCCTGCAGAGATAAGAATAGCTCCTGATTTTCCAAACATCAGCACAGCCGCGTCTGAGGCAGGTGTTTGTGAAGCAATTACAGCGTCCACAGGGATAACATTTATTATAGCTATATTAATAAGGACATAGATTATCATTGTTATAGATAGACCTAAAATTATAGATTTAGGAAGGTCTTTAGATGGATTTTTAAGCTCTCCAGCCATGTTTGCAACTCCTACCCAGCCATCGTATGCCCATAGGGTTCCAAGTATAGCAGAGCCAAATCCAGCAAGGCTAGCTCCAGAAAGTGAAACCTTAGAAACCTCGCTAACTCCTCCTACAGTGCCTTTCATAAAGCCAAAAGCAATTATAATTACTATAGGAATTAGCTTTGCAATAGTTGCCACAACTTGAATTTTACTGCCTATTTTTGTAGAAGCTATATTTACTAAAATTAGAAAAAAGATTAAAGATATAGCTAGTATTTTTTGAGTAAAATCAGACATTGGAATGAAGAAAGTAGCTTGAGTTACAAAAATTATAGATAAAGCTGCAGTAACTCCAGGTACATAGATGAATGACTGTACCCATCCGAATAAAAACGCCCATTTTTCACTATATAATTCTTTTATGTATACAAAAAGTCCGCCTGTTTTAGGGATTGCTGTAGCTATTTCACTGATTGTAAGAGCAGAAGCTACAGTTAGCAGTCCTCCTATTATCCAAGCCATAATTCCTAGGAATGGAGAGCCAGCATTGCTAAAAACAGGTGATGATTTAAAGAATATGCCTGAGCCTATTACTATACCTATTACCATAGTAATAGCATCAAGTGCTCCGACTTGTTTTTTTAGATTTTGGTTAGAAGGCTGTGATTCTTTTGGTTGTAGCTTAACAGTTTGCTGCATTAAGTTTCGTCCTTTCAAAATATAATATAGTTGCTTTTCTGAAGTGTTGAAATTTACTGAAAATATATTGTAAAGTTCATCATTTACACTTGAGACTATATTATTTTATGAATTTGTCCGTCATATGTCAACAAAGTTATTTTTATAACAAGTATTTAAAAACAAAATAGATTGATATATGAAAATTTACTATTAAATATATAACAAAAAAGCAACCTAAAAAGGTTGCTAGTCTTGCTTTATTCAAAAAATATCAATGCATTGTTTATATTTCTGCCAGGATTTGTTTTGTAAGAGCCATTGTACAAAAGAGCTGAAGAAGCTCCGCCATCTAGGTTCATAGCGCTTTTTAGGTTTAATTCCTTGCAGATTTGAGATAGCTCAGTAATTGAGGCATTTGCCACTGTTCCGATTATTACTCTTCCATCTTCTCTATAGCCGACAAAGCTTCTTTGAGATCTTTGGGTGTTGATTTTGGCTTCAGTGAAACCTTCTTTTGTACCATCGGCTGTTATAGTGTTGTTTAATATAAGACTTGGACCAGCACCTACAGCGTATACTACATCCTTCCATACTGCGTAGTCGGCCTCAGTAGCATTTTCTCTTGTTGAGCGAAACTCTGGAGTATAATCTACTGTAGAGCCTATGTTAAATCTTTCCATTAGATAGTGCATGGAAGGGTTGAAGGATATTACGAATCCATCACTTGGGATAGCTGTATTTCCTGAATTTTTTTGAGAAACCTTACCATTTCTCACTATTACATTTTGGGCGTCTGGCATTTGAGTAGAGCTAGCGAAATCAGGAGTAAATATCATAATAGCGTCAGGCTCAGTTCTAGGATGATTGATTCCCCAAGTGTAGTACTGGTTTTCTACACCGTCTATGCTTCCTGTGATTTCTATATTTAAATTATCTATCACTAGCTTTTTATCCTTGGTTATACCAAGCACAGCACCGTAGTTTCCAATGTGAAGAAGCTTTCCTTTATCTATTATTGTTCCATATGGAACAGGGACTCCGTTGTATGCACTAAAATATGTACCATTTACTGCGGCAAAAGCTTTTTTACCTTCAATAGCTCTAGTGTTTACGATGTTTTGAAGGCTATCAGCCGCCAAAATTTTATTGTTTGCTAGTCCCATTGCAGGACTTATATCGGTAGCATTTAAATTAAGTAACACGTATTTCGCAGTTTTTCCATTGCTGAATTTCTGGCTAGTATAATAGTGGTGAGATGAAGCGAAAGACAAAGTAGAAGATACTAATAGTATGCACATCATAATTGTTAGAGTAAAAAGCCTTTTTATCATAGAACCCTCCTTGAAATTTTTATTAATACTATTATATCAAGAATTTATTAAGATAAGATAGAATTAGTTTAATTTATATCAAACTTTGAAAAGCTGAGTGTATTCTAGGAGTTGTTTTATAAAATAAGGGAATGGGTAAAAATATTTTGACAATTAATAGTACTATTGTATTATAAAGTAAAGAGATAGTAAGGGTGAATAAATTTTGAGAGGAGTTTTAAATGAGTCTATTTGTAAACTATAATGATTCAAGATTTATTGATATTGCACAAAAGATTTTTGAAGAGCAATTTAGAAGAGACCCAAAACTCAAAGCACAGCTAGATAATAGAAGAAAGAAGCTTATGTATGATGATGTTGTTTACAATATAAGCCATCTGATGACAGCGGTTTACTTTTCAGATGAGAAGATTTTTGAAAACTATGCTCTGTGTGTGTATGAACTACTTTGCAATCTGATGAAGGATTTTGACAGAGATAGAATAATGCAGATGATGGTTGACCATTATACTATAACTGCTGAGGTGCTAGAAGCTGATGCAAAAGAGATGTTTAGCGAAAAAGAGCTTGAAAAAGCAGTGGATTATCTTAAAATAGCTATTAAGGTTACAAAGGAAGCAGTTACAAATATTGAGCTTTCAGATTCATTTGAAAAAGGAAAGTATAAAAAGCTTAGAAAAGAGTATCTAGATGCCCTTTTAAAGAGTCAAACTACTGAAGCCTATAGAATAATTGAGGATGCTAGAGCCTC
This sequence comes from Acetoanaerobium sticklandii, assembly GCF_000196455.1. Classification (NCBI taxonomy): domain Bacteria; kingdom Bacillati; phylum Bacillota; class Clostridia; order Peptostreptococcales; family Filifactoraceae; genus Acetoanaerobium; species Acetoanaerobium sticklandii. The sequence goes on from NC_014614.1 coordinate 464,551, forward strand.
TGGAGTATCACTAGTGGATATTTATGAAGAGGTATTGTCAAAAGTATTGTACGAAGTGGGAGAGCTATGGCATAAAAGCATAATAACAGTTGATAAAGAGCATTATGCTACATCAATTACTCAGTCAATAATGTCAAGGTTTTATGATGAAATATTTAATAGGCCTAGAAAGAGTAAGACTCTTTTGTCGTGCGCTGTGGGCAGTGAGCTTCATGAGATAGGGGTAAGGATGCTTTCGGATATGTTTGAATATCATGGTTGGGACACTATTTATTTAGGGGCTGCCCTTCCAGAAGATGCAATATTAAATGCTATAAAAGAGCATCAGCCAGATTTAGTAGCTCTATCTGTAACCATGCAGCCGTATCTTACAGAATGTGAAAGCGTTGTGCTTTCAATTAGAAAAAACTTTCCGGCTATAAAAATAGCAGTTGGAGGGCAAGCTTTTATTCCAACAGAGCGCTTATGGGAAAAGTGGCCAATAGATTTTTATTCTAGGAAGGCTATTGATCTTATTGAATGGGCAAAAGAAAATATCTAAATGTGACGATGATATAAAATACAGAGCTACATAAGGATTACGTGTAAGCTAGGAAAGCTTGATATGGAGGGAACTAGGGATGGATTTAACAGGATTTTTGTTAGAATGTGACAAAAATGGTAAGATTTTAAATGTATATTGGAATGAGCCGACATATATAGTTTCTCCATATCAGAAAAGATTAACGGATTTATTTTCAGAGGATGCTACTCAGGATTTAGAAGCTATGCTTGTTAAATCAAAAGATGTAAGCGAAATGCTTTACTGCAGCAAAAATTTAGAGCTAAGAAGTCCGAAAAGACAAATTTCAGTTTGCTTTTTAGCATCGGAAAAATCCATTTTAGTTCATGGGATAGATGTTATGGAGCTAGGTATAGAATCTGCTATTCCAGCTTTAAAAAAGATGATTTATAACTTTATGAAAGTTCTTCATATGTATGACGGGAAAGTAATAACCGATAACGAAAGAATCATGAGATTTCAGTTCGAACAGATTCAAAAGCTAAACAATGATTTGCTTAACACTCAAAGACAGCTTCAAAAAGCAAATGCGCAGTTAAAAAGAGCTAATGAGGTCCTAAACAACAGACTAGTAAAGGACGCACTCACAGGGCTAGTAAGCAGATATCAATACAGAGAAGAAATTGATATGCTAATAAAAACCTCGCCAGAGAAAAAAGGTATTTTTACTTTTATTGATATAGATGATTTTAAGAGAATAAATGATAATTATGGTCATAATGTGGGAGATATTTATCTAAAAATATTTGCGAAAAGGTTGTCCAAATTAAATTTTGAAAATGCTATTTTTATGAGAATTTCAGGAGATGAATTTGGGGTGTATATACATGGATATGATGAAGTTAATGATTATGATATAAAGAAAGTATGGGAGGAGATAGAAAATAAAATTCTTTCCTCCCAGTTTGAGATACAAGATAATAAGCATTTTATTTACTGCAGTGCTGGAATGGCTGTGTATGCTGAAGATACTAATAGTGTTTACGAGCTTATAGATTATGCAGATTTTGCAATGTACATTGCTAAAAAAAGCGGGAAAAACTCTTATAGAAGGTTTAATTTAGAGCAATATAAGAGTGCTAAAAATTAATTTAATCTAGGATGATGAAATTAAAATAAAGGATACTATTTTAAAAGTGTTAAAAGAAGCTCAATATCTTGTATAGTAAGATATAGCTTTTCATCTAGTTTAAGCTTCTTTTCACTTAGTTTTCCTATATTTGAGTTATTTTTATAGACACTTCCATTAATAAAATTAATAGTGTAATCCTCGTTACCTGAGGATATAAGAGCGCTTCTTAGGGACGAGTCATAGCTGTATGAAGCATCTAACTCGCTTTGCACGATAAGGGCAAGATCTAGATATACATCTTCATCAAACATGATGCCTTGATAGCTAGTTTCATTTATTGATACAGCTTTGTATTCATCTGGCGAAATATCCTCTAGTGACTCGGGATATGGAGGTTTTGGAGCTTCGCCAATTGCAATTGCCCATTTTCTTTCGTCGTAAATAGGCTTAAGCTTAGATTCTAATATCCAGTAGAAATAAGGCTTTGTTGGGGATTTTTTATTGTAGGGATCAGCCACATAAAATTTTTGATTTTGAGCATCATAGCCTGTCAGAAGAACTGCATGGTTGTTTCTAAGGAGCCACTGCTTTTCACCCTCTATATCAAATTGTCTATAAAAAGGCTTTACCCATCCCATCGTGGCATATATAACTACGGGATTGCCACTTAGTAATTCTTTTTTTATATCCTCTAGCTCTGAGCCTGAGATGTCTCTAGTAATACTTGGCATATATGTGTTAGCGTACTCAGACAGTGGCTTAGGATATATTGTAGTTCTTATTTTTTCACTAGGTGAATATGGAGAGCCTGCAAAGCCTTTAGCTGGATCAGTGGTAGTTTTTGGCATGGCATCTAAAAAATCCTTGAGGGTTATATCATTTGTTAGACCTTTTGATTTCAAAGCCATAAGAAGAGCAGTAGGCTCACATCCAACTACAGCTCTAGTAGGATAAAGCTGAGAAACATAAGGCACATCTATTACTATATAATCTGAAGTAGAATCAGCAAAAGCAAATGAAAAGCTTGATAACAAAGTAAATGCAAGAATAGTAGTTAGGATTTTTTTCATGTATGTCCTCCTTTAGAAATGTTGTAAGAAACTAACTTATTCTTGCTAGATACCCTCAATTAGAAGGCAACTATCATGGATTGATATTAAATAACTTAATTTTCCGTTGTTTCATGAGTTCCTATCATCTTAATTAGAGTGAGATATTCAACTTAAATAGGTTAATTTATTTTGAAGAAGCTAGTAAATTCATGTATAATTAAAATAAGTAAGCTTTGAAAGGAACTAAGATATGAGGGAGATTTTATCAAATAAATTAATAAGAAAACTAGTACTTCTATTTGCAGATGCTGCACTGGTAAATCTAGCTGCACTACTTGCCTTAGAGATTAGGTTTGATTTTTATATTACAGGAAGCAATATAGAATATAAAATTGCTTTTATAGATCATTTTGTTATATATACGGGTATTGTGTTGGTGATTTTTTACTTATTTGGACTTTATAGAAGTTTATGGAGATATGCAAGCATTAATGAAATGATGTCGATTGCACTAGCTGCTTTGTGGTCTAATATAGCAACATATATTACTTTTTTACTGCTTGATGTAAATATGCCTAGAAGCTTTTATATAATAAATATGTTTACTATGGCTGCGTTTGTTGGTGGGCTTAGGTTTTCATATAGAGTGCTTAGACGTATAGAAATGGGAAAGCTACAGACTAATAAACTAAATAGGCCTCTGTCAAAGGTACTTATTATAGGAGCGGGAGAAGCAGGAGTTATGACTGCTAAAGAACTTCTTAGGACTCCAGATATGAATAAGGTTTTAGTTGGATTTGTAGATGACGATTCAAATAAAATAGGGAAAAAAATAAATGGGATTCCTATTGTAGCTGATATAAGCTCAGGAGTAAAATTTTTAGATGATGTAGATGAGATTATTTTAGCGATGCCTTCTATTACTCATAAGAGAAGAAAAGAAATTATAGAAATATATAAAGACTCTGGTGTGAAAATGAAGATTCTTCCAGGGATATACGAGCTTATAGACGGACAAGTAGATATCAAAAAAATCAGAGACGTGGATATTGAGGATCTACTAGGAAGAGATTCTATAGCTCTTGATAATACTAAAATAGCAGAAGATATAAAAAACAAAATAGTTATAGTAACTGGAGGGGGAGGCTCTATAGGCTCGGAGCTATGTAGACAGATAGCAGGTTTTTCACCAAAATTACTTATTATATTTGATATATATGAAAACTCAGTATATGATATTCAAAACGAGCTTAAGTCTAAATATCCTACACTTCCCCTAAAAGTGCTTATAGGCTCTGTAAGGGATGTAAATAGACTAGATGAGATTTTTTTGAAATACAGGCCACAGCTAGTATTTCATGCGGCAGCTCATAAGCATGTACCACTTATGGAAGATAGCCCTTTTGAAGCTATCAAGAACAATACAGTAGGAACTAAGAATATTTCTGAAATAGCTGGGAAATATGAAGTTCAAAGATTTGTGCTAATTTCAACTGATAAAGCTGTCAACCCTACAAATATTATGGGAGCTAGTAAAAGACTTGCTGAGCTAGTCATTCAAGATATGAACAAGAAATATTCAACTGAGTATGTAGCAGTTAGATTTGGAAATGTTCTAGGAAGCAATGGAAGTGTTATTCCGTTATTTAAAAAGCAGATTGAAAAAGGTGGACCTATTACTGTAACTCATCCTGACATCATAAGATATTTTATGACTATTCCAGAAGCAGTTCAATTAGTGCTTCAAGCGGGCTCTATGGCCAAGGGTGGAGAAATATTTATTCTGGATATGGGAGAGCCTGTTAAAATAGTTGATTTAGCAGAGGATTTAATTAGGCTGTCTGGATTTGAGCCTTATGAGGATATAAATATAGAATTTACTGGGCTTAGACCAGGAGAAAAATTATTTGAAGAGCTACTCCTTGCAGAAGAAGGCATATTAGATACCAAACATGAAAAGATTTTTGTAGGAAAGCCATTTGATAAGGATGATGACTTCACTAGAAAAAGTTTAGAGGGAATTATAGAATCTACATTCGAAGGAAACTATTCTCAGCTAGAGCAAAGAATTAAATTTTTAATACCAAGCTATAGAGATAAATTAGAACAGAAAAAAGCTTAAAATGATATAAGGAAACGATAGATGATTCTTATGAATTTTTGTTTAAAGTAAAATGTCCTATAATTCAGGACATTTTTTTATGTTATAAAATTGTAATACAATTTTAGTTATTTTCAAAAGTATATAGGGTATAACTAAATAGAAAGCCTTTTGGCTAAAAATAAAAAGGAGGAAAAGGGATAATGAAAAAACTTTTATCTTTAATTACAGTTATGGCTGTTGTTCTTACGCTGATACCTTTTCAATCAACATTTGCAGCTACACCTGCTAGCAAAGTTAGAGTAAGTGACAAGGTGTGGGTTGGTAATATGGAGGCACAGCACGCTGCTTTAGTTACATTTACGGAAGATAGTAACAATGCTTGGGAGGATACTCAAAATCTGACACTTAGATTGCCTGATGGAGTTTCTTGGAACAAATTCACAAGAATCAATGCTAGATTAATTAACATGGCGGATGTTGATGGCAGAGATTTAACTATTAAGTTAGTAAATACAAAAAATATAGACAGAATTGTATTAGATCCATATTTTGATATAGAGCGTAGCGTAGAAAAAGGAGATTTAGTTCTTAGAGTTTATAGAGGCGATGTTGCTGATTCTGATAAAGAATTAGTAGTTGCTGAAATCAAGGACTATGGAGCAAAATTGACAAGCTCTGATATTGCAGAGTTTAACTTTATTAAACCTGGAAGCAAAGATGTAGTAGTGTATCTAGAAGAATTCATAGATGGCTCTTTAGTTGATACACAAACATATGACTTAGAAGTTGAAAATGCTGAAATTGACAAAGCTAAGGGCATACAAATTAAAAGATTAACTGGAGACAAGAAGTTAACATCTACTATGAATGGAGATTACGTTAAACTAAATGTAGACAAAACTCCTGGTAAAAGTAAATGGGAGCTTAAATTCACTATCACTCCTGAAAAAGAATATGAAGGAGATATAGTGCTTAACTTAGAAGGAAGAGGCGTAGAGGATAGTATTACACTTGGAACAGTTCTTAAAAATGTAGATATGATGACAGGTACAGCTACTAGCATAGGTCTTGGATTTCAAGATCAAGATGTTGCTGGTATAGAAATTACTGAAATGGAAAGAGGAGCACTTCTAAAAGGAGTTTATACTATAGCTATAAATCCAGAATACAAAGGTTTAGTATTTACAGATGCAAAGCTTAATGTAACAGAAGGAAATATTGATATTGATAACTTTGAATATAGAGATGGAAAATTTGTATTTGAAGTAAAATCAGCATCTACTAGAGCGTCAAAAATAGTTATTAATGATATCAAGGTAACTGTTGATCAATTTGGGTATCTAGGAGATTATAAAGGCGAGCTTATTTTTAATCATGGTCAATCAGATCAAATTAAGGTAGATGAAGAAGTATTATTTACTGCAACAGGATCTAAACCTTCTGAAGGACAAGCTAAATATGTAGGTCGGTTCATCATTGGAAGTCCAAGCTTTATTATAACTACAAATGGAATAAACAGAGTAGAGACTTTTGATGTAGCACCATATATTCAAGATAACAGAACTATGATGTCAGTTAAAGCTGCTGGAGTGGCTCTAGATGCAAAAGTAAGCTATGATACAGACAAAAAAATGGTTACTGTAGAGTCAGGTGATACAAAAGCTACTATGACTATTGGAAGTAAGATTCTAAACATAAATGGCGAAGAAAAAGAAATGGATACAGAAGCTGTTATAAGCAATAGCAGAACATTTATACCTCTTGCTTTTCTAGCAGATGTATTTGACGCTGAGCTTAAATGGGACAATATTACAAAAACTGTAACTATAATGAAAAATTAGAAGTACTTTAGTAAATATAATATTAGATTAATCAAGGGCACTTAGAGCTGAGAATTTAGTTCTAAGTGCCTTGTTGTTTTTAAAATAATAATTCTAACGATGCAAGATACTTTAGTTTATACTATAATAGTAATATATTAGTATTTTATTAAAAGGAGAAAAAATGAAAAAGATTTATAAAACAATGCTACTTATGTTGATAGTGATACTAGCAACTATCTCGGTTACATTTTTTGTAACCAATAAATTTCACGAGCAAGAGCTGTATTCAGTGTCTGGAGTTTTGGAACAGGTAAAGGATATTTCGGAATTAAATACTGTAGAAATGTATTTCAATGAAATCATAGATTTTAAAAATGCTAAGCTATTCAACAACTTCCAAATACCTTTCACTGAAAAATCCTTTATTTTTACTGTAAAAAGCAAAGTGAAAGCAGGAGTTGATCTTAGCAGTATTGATGAAGGAGATATCGCTATTTCTGGAAAGAGCTTGATTATTAAGCTACCTAATCCAAAGATTACATCAAAGGAAATACTGTCGTATAAGGTTTATGATGAAAAGAATGGATTATTTAACGAGGTAACTACAGAAGATACCTTAAAAGCACTTGAACTATTTGAAAAGGATATCGAAAAACAAGCACTGGACAGTGGAATTATAGAAAAATCAAAAGAAAATACCAAGCTTATTATTAGAAACTTATTTTTATCCTATGGTTTTGAATCTATTGAGATTAAATGGAAGTAAAAAATCATAGGTCTGTTTATGCTCTGGAAGATAAGGTTTAATAATTAGATTATATTGATATATATTATTTTTTTATTCTATCTTAAAACGTGATAAAATTTAGATAAGATTGTAAGAATTATTTTAATTTAATAATTACTCTTATAAAATTTGTCACAAAAGGAGCACTATATGGTTCGAAGCATAAGGACGAAAGTTATCATCAGTATGATGTCACTAGTTATACTATCAGGTATGTTTCTAGGCTATGTAAATTACATGGATTCAGAAAAACTCGCAATAGATATTATTAAAAGAAACAATAAGGCTGAACTAGAAAATATAAATGAGTATTATTTCGAGAAGCTCATATTTGACATGGAATATATAGTTAATATATGGGCTAATAATCAAGAGATAATAAACTACACTAAGACTGATGATAAGCTCTATGTAAGAAGTATTCCTGAAGATTTTATAAATATTTATGAAAAGTGGCTAGGTTTAACTGAATCGATGAAAAATGTAACTTGGTTCTATTATGCTTTAGAGGAAGACGGCTCTATATATATTGCGCCTGTTGATGAAACTATGCCTCTTGATTACGATGCTAGAAGCAGAGACTGGTATAAAGGCACAGTAGATAAGCATGGGGAAATTTTTTGGACCGAGCCTTATATAGATGCTGGAAATTCTGGTAAGCTACTTCAGACTGTTTCAAAAGCTGTGTATAAAGATAATGAACTCAGGGGAGTTATTGGACTAGATATTGAGCTTGAAAAATTCACAGAAATAATTGAAGGCCTTAGCTATTCAAAGCAATCCAATATATTTTTACTAAATGAAAAATTAGAGGTTTTGGCATCTAATGAAAATGCTTCAGAAAATTTAAGCATATACGCTAAGAAAGCTGTAAGCGGTGAGCAAGAGCTGTTTACTCTAGATAAAATCCAATATGTATCTACCTATGTGCCTATCAGTATAAATAATTGGAAGCTAGTTGCTCTTACTCAGACGAATTTAAATGAAGAGCTTAATTTAATTCGTGACAGGATATTAACTATAGTTTTATTAACAATAATAATTGGAATTTTGATGTCGCTTATCCTATCAAGAAATCTACTAAAACCCCTTAGGTCACTTATTTTAACTACTGAAAAAGTCAGCGATGGAGATTTCAAAGTCAGAAGTACTGTCACTTCGAATGATGAATTTTCAGTACTTTCTATGAGCTTCAACTCAATGCTTGACGATATAGAAAATCTACTAACCCAAAGGGATGAAAATTATATTAAAACGGTTACAGTCCTTGCCAATGCAATTGAAGCATCTGACGAATATACTAGAGGTCATTGCGATAGAGTTGGAGACATTGCGCTTCAAATAGCAGATAAGCTAAATTTGACAAGCAAGCAAAAAAATGATTTGCGGTTTGCCTGCATACTTCACGATGTAGGGAAAATTGGGATAAGTGATAGGATTTTAAATAAGCCAGGTCCGCTTACGGATGCAGAGTACGAAATAATAAAGAAGCATCCTGAAATAGGCTTTGAAATAATTAAAGAAATTGATTTTCTCGAAGAACCAGCAAATATCATGCTCGAGCATCATGAGAGAATAGATGGAAGAGGTTATCCACAAGGACTTAAAGGTGAGGATATTAGAATAGAGGCCAAAATTTTAGCTGTAGCAGACACCTATGATTCTATATCATCAGCTAGAGTATACAGAGATAGGATACTTACTAAGGCCGAAATAAGAGAAGAACTTCTAAAAAACATAGGTATTCAGCTAGACGAAGAGGTAGTAATTGCACTTTTAGAAATACTAGAGGATGATATGAAAAACTAAGTAAAATAATCAAATTTGAGAGGAGGGCTAATCATTTTAAAATCTAATAAATTTAAAATTACTATTTTACTAATACTTTTTGTTATAGGGATAGCTGGAACTATTTATTCCTTTAATTCCAATCAAAAGCCAGAAGAAGAAATATTTTTAACAGCAGAAGAAACAAAGTGGCTAAACGAAAATAAAGATGACATAAAAATTGGATATACAACTGATTATCCTCCTGTTGAATTTTTGGATAATGATAAATACGTCGGTATGTCAGCAGATTATTTCAAGCTACTAGAGAAAAAATTAGGAATCAAAATAAATATGGTAGAGTTTGATAACTGGGATGAACTGATAGAGCAAGCTAAATCAAGAAAAATATCTGGAATTACTGCGGCAACTAAAACCCCAGAGAGAAGCGAGTATCTAGATTTTACTGTGCCGTATATACTCAATCCAAATGTTATTATAACTAGAAAGAATTTTTCTGAAAATCTAACCTTTGAAAAGCTTGCCAATACAAGCATGGAAATTTTAGTAGTAGAAGGCTATGACATTATTGAGTTCTTGAACGAGAGGTTTCCAAAGCTTGAATACAAAACAGTTAAAACTCCTAGTGATGGCATGAGAATGGTAGCATTTGGTGAGGCTGATGCTATGATTATTGAGATAATGAGTGCATCGGCTACTATAGAAAGAGATAATATAACAAATCTAGTAGTAAATGTCGAGACACCGTATGAGTCAAGTCTTTCTATAGCTACTAGAAATGACTGGCCAATGCTGAGCACTATTTTTAATAAGGGATTAGCTCAAATAAGTCAGCAAGAAAGAAAAGAAATAGAGCAAAGGTGGATGCCTCTTCAGAGGAAAAATTTGTTTGAAAACAGATATTTCTGGTTTGGCTTGCTCACTCTGCTTTTAGGTCTTAGCATTATTATTATAGTTATATCTATTTGGAATGCCAGCTTAAAAAAAGCTGTCAAAGAAAAAACTAAGGCCTTAGAGGTTTCTACTCAGGAGCTACTTTATAAAACCTATCATGATGAGCTAACTGGGCTTTACAATAGAGTTTATTTTTCTGAGATTTTAGAGGAAATTCAAAGTAAACCACTTCCTCTTTCAATCATATTAGCAGACTTAAATTGCCTAAAGATAACAAATGACACCTTTGGGCATGAAGCTGGAGATAAGCTGATCATAAAAATGGCAAAGCTGATACAAAGCAATATAGAAGAAAGCCATATAGCTTGCAGAATAGGCGGAGATGAAATGATAATCATCATGCCGGAAACTGATGCAAAAAAGAGTCTAGATATACTAGCGAAGATAAAGCAAGCAACTATTAGCTCAAAAGAAGAGCCTATAAGACCGCTAGTTGCTCTTGGTGCAGCCACAAAAATAAATGAAGATGAAAGCTTTAGCAGGTTATTTAAACGCGCCGAAGAAAAGATGTATGAAAATAAAATGGATGAAAGCGAATATACCTATGATAAAGTAATAGGCTCATTCAAAAAAGCTATACTAGAAAATGAATATGAAAGCCTTGAGCATTATGACAGACTTAAAGCTCTATGTTTGGAATTAGGATATGCAATGAATTTGGACAAAGAGGATCTAGATGCGCTTGTCTTATTATCAGATTTGCATGATATAGGAAAAGCTGGACTTGATAAGGAAATTCTTCTAAAGGAAGGCCCTCTTACCCATGATGAGTGGGAAAAAATAAAAAGACATCCAGAGCTTGGCTTTAAGATAGTAAGCTCATCTGTGAAATTTTCCCATGTAGGAAAAGGAATACTAGCTCATCATGAGCACTGGGATGGAAAGGGATACCCTCAAGGTCTTAAAGGTGAAGAAATACCACTTATTGCGAGAATATTTGCAGTTGTAGAAGCCTATGATGTAATGACTCACAAGAGACCATATAGGCAAATCCTTACAAAAAATGAAGCAATTCAAGAACTAAAAAACTGCTCTGGAACACAGTTTGATTCAAGAGTGGCTGAAGTATTTATAAATATGATTGATAACTAATAAAAAAATCATCAACTTATAGATTAAGAAATCAAATTTTGTTGATAGCTCATAAGAGCCTTATTGTAGTTACGCTAAAAATCAGCTGTGTAATTATATATAGCTGATTTTTTTGAATAAATTTATTTTTATGTCTTTCTGTTAGAAACAGATACTCTGAATTTGTATTAAATTCAATATCAACAAAAATGATATACTTTTAACTAGTAAGATGGTATAATTTTTAAGGGTAATTATACCTATTTCATTGGGTAAATAATAATTACTATTTTGAAATTTAAGTTAAACGTTTATCAGATACAGATAACGGTTTAATTCATCATCTAGGCATGTCAAAATAGGTAAACAACTTATTGTACTTAAGTAATTGGAAGGAGAATTGGTAAATGGAAATTATCAAAAATGCGACTTCAAGAAATAATCAGAAGTCTAAACCGAGTAAAAGAGGGACTATTAGAACAAAGCTTCTAATGATGCCTATTGCTCTAATAATGGTAGGAGTAATTGTAATTGGTCTTTTATCGTCTTATTACACAAAAGAAAGTTTATTTGACCAGATGAGAAAGAATGGAATATTTATATCAGAGCAGTTTGTAAAAAGAGTATCTGATAACCAGCAATCATTAAATAATGCAAATGTAATGTTAGAAGCAATAATTAGAGGTGTTGGAAACACTGTAATTACTAATCAAGGACAGCTAAGCAATGATTATTTAATAAAATTAGCAAATGATATGGGCGTAGATGAAATCAACTACACCGATGCAAATGGGAATATTACTTATTCAAATCTAGAAAGCAGCTTGGGTTATAATTTTGGAGCTGATCACATATCTTATCCTATGCTTTCAGGTAAGCAAAATGAGCTTATGGAAAACATAAGAAAAAGTAGCGAAACTGATGACTATTATAAATATGGATATGTAATTAATCCAAATGGTGGAATGGTTCAAGTTGGTTTACTTGCAAACGACATCAATGCAATGACTGAAAAGTTCGGATACCAAAAAGCTGTAGAAGACATAGTATCAAATGAGAATATTGTTTATGCACTTTACATAGATAGTGAATATAAAGCTGTAGCACATAGCAATAAAGATAGAATAGGAATAGATTTAAAAGATGACAAAGGTGCAATAAGTGCTATAAAAAATAAAGAGGTATTTTCGTCTGAGTTCTATTATGAAGCGGAAAAAGTAGATGTTTATGATGTAGTGTATCCTGTTGAAGTAAACGGTTTTGTAATTGGAGCAGTAAATATCGGTTTCTCGGTAAAGGATGTTCAAGATGCAGTAGCTAAAAATAGAATGATGATTGCCCTTATAGGCATTGGAATTATTTTACTTCTTGGGATTATATTATTTGTAACTACAACTAGAGTACTTAATTTTATTAAGAACTTAAAAGGACAAGTTGGATATATGGCTGATGGAGATTTCAGTCATGATATAGATGAAAAGCTACTTAAGAGCAACGATGAAATTGGAGATATAGCTGAAGCTATAGGTGATATGCAAAATTCTATGAGACATATTGTATCTCAAGTAATGGATAAATCTAGTCAAGTAGCGGCATCGTCTGAAGAGCTTACGGCTACATCACAGCAGGCAGCATCGGCATCTGAAGAAGTTGCAAGAGCTATAGAAGAAATAGCAAATGGAGCTAATTCCCAAGCTAAGGATACAGAAAATACTGCTGAAAATGTAAATGTCATGGGTAACCTTATGGAGCAAGATGAGAAGTATCTAAAAGAACTGAATGAAGCAGCAAACCTAATTGAAAAAGAAAAAGAAGAAGGCTTCAAAATACTTGGCGTACTAATTAATAAGACTAATGAAAGTACAAAATCAGCAAGAGAAGTATATGAGATTATAATGAGTAACAATGAAAGCGCAGAAAAAATTGACACTGCAAGTACAATGATTCAAAGCATAGCTGACCAGACCAATCTTCTAGCGCTTAATGCAGCTATAGAAGCGGCAAGAGCTGGAGAAGCAGGAAGAGGATTCTCAGTTGTTGCTGAAGAAATCAGAAAGCTAGCAGAGCAATCTAATAATTTTACATCTGATATCAAAGAAGTAATCAATGAACTTAAGTCTAAGTCTCAAAGTGCTGTAGACACTATGAATATAGTTCAAAATACTATTATGGATCAAACATCAAGTGTAAAGGATACAGAAGGTAAATTTGAAGCTATTGCGAGTGCTATAGATTCAGTAAATACTATAATTGAAAAGTTAAACTCATCATCTGTACAGCTGATGGAAAACAAGAATTTAATTATTTCTCTTACTGAAAACTTATCTGCAATATCAGAAGAAAATGCAGCAGGTACTGAGGAAGCTTCAGCTTCAATGGAAGAGCAGTCTGCTACTATTCAAGAAATAGCAAACTCAGGAGAATCACTAGCATCTATAGCTGAAGAGCTGCAGTCTCTAGTAGCTAAGTTTAGAGTGTAGTTAAAAAACAAAATAAATAATGAATTAAAATAGGCTGACAGTAATAAGAAGGCTTACAATTTATTGGTTGAGTATCATGAACCTTGATATATTGTAGTAACTTATTATTTCAGCCTATTTTTGTATATAAATTTTTGGAAAAAATAAATAGGAATAATAATTTGTTACATATACTGATTAAATTAAAATGGTTTTTATATATATCAAAATTATCATTTGGAAAATATTTGTTTTAATAAAGTAACTTCAAGGTTAGCGTGTACTTTTTGTAGTAAAAATGGTATCCTATCTATATAAAATAGATAAATATTATTTAACAAAGGGAGATGAATAAATGGATAAGCTTAATGATAAGAAAGCTCTAGAAAACCTAGAAAGTATACATAATGCAGACAATATGAGTAATCTTGATAATAATGAGTTAGATGAAACAACAGAAATAATAAATGACATAGAAAAATTAGATGTAATTGATAATAAGCAAGAAGGAAAAAATAAAGCTAAGCTAAGGTTTAAGAAAAACTCAGGTGATAATATAAAATCCAATGAAAATAAATCTAATTCAATAAAAACAAAGCTTTTAACTATTCCGCTAGTATTGATTCTGCTAGGTGTAGGAGCTATTGCTTTTGCATCGTCTTATCTTACAAGAGATAGTTTGTTTGACCAAATGAAGGATAATGGAGTATTTACAGCTGAGCAATTTGTAAAGAGGGTCAATGACAACCAGCAATCTATCAACAATGCTAATAGACTTTTAGAAAACTCCATAAGAGGGGTCGGAAATGTAATAATTACTAGTCAGCAAATGATTAGCAACGAGTTTTTAGCCCAGCTAGCAAAGGATATGGGAATTGATGAAATTAACTTTGTGGATCAAAATGGGACTATAATTTACTCAAACCTAGAAAGTAGCATAGGCTATACCTTTCCAGAAGACCACATATCTACTCCTGTAAAGGACGGAAAATTAGCTGATTACATGGAAGAAATAAGACAAAGTGCTGTAACAAACAGCTATTATAAGTATGGATATGTTCATAACGTAAATGGAGGAATGGTGCAGGTAGGAATTCTTGCTAATGACATAAATGCTATGACTCAGAAATTTGGGTATCAGGCAATAATTGAAGATATAGCAAAATCCGATAATATAGCCTATGCCCTATATATGGACAGTATATATAAGGTGAAAGCTCACAGCAATCCAGAGCTGCTAGAGGGCTACCTAGTGGATGATATAGGAGCAAAGACAGCTATTCAAGATAAAAAGATTTATACTGCTACAGCAAATTATGAATCTCATGAAGTATATGAAGTTGTATACCCTGTTGATGTAAACGGATATATAGCAGGGGCAGTTAAGATAGGATATTCAATTGATTCTGTTCAAAAAGCTGTAACTAAAAATACAATGATGATTATTGGTGTTGGACTTGCTATCTTCCTATTGCTTGGAGCAGCACTATACTTTACTATTACTAAGGTAATTGCAGTAATAAATAAGCTTAAAAAGCAGATTTCAATCATGTCAGAAGGAGACTTTACAAATGATATAGACAAAAGCCTACTTTCAAACAATGATGAGCTAGGAGAAATTGCAAAAGCCATAGACAATATGCAAGCATCCATGAAGGACATGATTTCAAAGGTTATAGATAAATCTTCGCTTGTAGCTGCTTCCTCTGAAGAACTAACTGCCACTTCTCAGCAAGCAGCAAATGCATCTGAAGAAGTTGCACGAACTATAGAAGAAATTGCAAATGGAGCTAGCGAGCAGGCGAAAGACACTGAAAATACTGTTCAAAGTGTTAATGATATGGGCAATCTTATGGAAAAAGATTCTCAGAATCTAAAGGACTTAAATCAAGCAGCTGTTCTTATAGATAAAGAAAAAGAAGAAGGCTTTAATATATTAAAAACACTAATAGAAAAGACTGATCAAAGCACTAAGTCTACTAAAGAGGTTTATGAAATTATAATGAGCAACAATGAAAGTGCAGAAAAAATTGACACTGCAAGTACAATGATTCAAAGCATAGCTGACCAGACCAATCTTCTAGCCTTAAATGCAGCTATAGAAGCGGCAAGAGCGGGAGAAGCAGGAAGAGGGTTCTCTGTTGTTGCTGAGGAAATCAGAAAGCTCGCAGAACAATCTAACAACTTTACATCAGATATCAAAGAGGTTATTAATGAGCTAAAAGCAAAATCTCAAAGTGCAGTTGACACTATGAAGGTGGTTCAAACTACAATTATGGATCAAACCTCAAGTGTAAAAGACACTGAAGGAAAATTTGAAGCCATAGCAAGAGCAATAGATTCAGTAAATGACATAATAGAAAAATTAAATGAATCCTCAAAGCTAATGATACAAAATAAAGATATAATTATATCTCTATCTGAGAACCTATCTGCTATATCAGAAGAAAATGCGGCAGGAACTCAGCAGGCATCAGCTTCTATGCAGGAGCAAGCAGCAACAATTGAGGAAATCGCAAACTCTGGAGAAAGTCTAGCAGAGATTGCAGAAGAGCTTCAAGCGTTAGTAGCACAGTTTAAAATCTAATCAAAAAAAGTCTAGATGCAAATTCGCATCTAGACTTTTTTGATTTCTTTAATGGGTGGAGTTGGTATTAGTATTTTTTCAAAAACTCATTAACTTTTTTCTCTGCTTCCTCTTTAGCGATTCCATATTTTTCTTGAACCACTCCGATGAATTTATCTCTTTGACCTTCAAGCATTTTAAGCTCGTCGTCAGTTAATTTACCAAACTCTGTTTTAGCATCTCCAAGTATCTGATTGAATTTACCTTTTAGCATATCAAAATTCATAGTAATGCCTCCTTTATTTTTCAAAATATATTATCTCTATTTTATATCTACCCTACATAAGTTTTTTTACACAAAAAAATAAAATTTCGGTATAATCAAGTAGATAATAATAAAGCGTATACTTGTAAATGTGATAATATATTAATATAAAACTTGGAAAGGGGTTACATCATGAAAGGAATAATATTAGCAGGAGGATCTGGCACTAGGCTTTATCCTATAACTAAATCTGTTTCAAAACAGATGCTTCCAGTCTATGACAAACCAATGATTTACTATCCTCTTTCAGTGCTTATGCTCGCAGGAATTAAAGAGGTGCTTATTATTTCAACGCCACGAGACATTTCTGATTTTGAAGAGCTTCTGGGAGATGGTTCTGATATAGGGATGGATTTCTCCTATGCTGTACAAAATCAACCAAAGGGGCTAGCAGAAGCTTTTATTATAGGGGAAGAATTTATAGAAGATGATTCTGTGTGCTTGATTTTAGGGGATAATATTTTTTATGGAGCAAATCTTGTAAATGTCTTACATAATGCCTCTAATTTAGATTCGGGAGCAGTTATATTCGGCTGCTATGTAAAAGATCCTAGAGCATATGGAGTAGTAGAAGTTGACAGTGATATGAATGCTATCTCAATTGAAGAAAAACCAGAGCATCCAAAATCTTCATACGCAGTTCCTGGCATATACTTTTTTGATAATAAAGTCAGCCAGATAGCTAAAAATGTCAAGCCTTCAAAACGGGGTGAGCTAGAAATAACTTCAGTTATAGAGCATTATCTTAATAATAAAGACCTAAAGGTTGAGATTATGGGTAGAGGACTTGCTTGGCTAGATACGGGGACTCATGAATCTCTATTAGAGGCTTCTAATTTTGTTGAGGCAATCCAAAAAAGACAAGGGCTATATATAGCATGCATAGAAGAAATAGCCTACAAAAAAGGCTATATTTCAGATGAACAGTTAAATAAACTTGCAAGACCGATGAAAAAAACTGATTATGGACAGTACTTGATGGACTTAATAAAGTAAGTTGACTTTTTATTTTGTATGTGATATTTTTATGATGATAATACAACTTAATATATTCTTCAGGGCAGGGTGAAATTCCCGACCGGCGGTAAAAGTCCGCGAACTGCGAAAGTGGTTGACTTGGTGAAATTCCAAGACCGACAGTAAAGTCTGGATGGGAGAAGATGATTTTATATGTAGATTTTTTGGTCTATTATGCTCTGGATGTTTTTTGATATCCAGAGCTTTTTTATGAAGATTAATATATATAAACATGATTTATAAGAAAATGTAATTTGATATTAGCTAGATTCCTATTGCGAATAGAATGAGTATTGAATAATAAGAAAAGATATATTCTTAAGTATTTAAAAATAATTATAAATATTATATTAATAAATGATTAGTAAAAATGAAAGGACTGATGTAGATATGGGAGTTATTGATATGCTCGAATCGGATGAAAAATTTATGAAACTAGCTCTTTCACTTGCTGAAAAAGGAAGAGGATATGTAAATCCAAACCCCTTGGTCGGAGCAGTGATAGTAAAAGATGGCAAGGTAATAGGTGAAGGTTATCACACTGCTTTTGGAAAATCCCATGCAGAGATTGAAGCAATAAATTCTGCTACTGAGGATATAAAGAGTGCAACTATGTATGTTACCTTAGAGCCTTGCTGTCATCAAGGCAAGACTCCACCGTGCACGGAGGCAATAATTAAGAATCAGCTAGCTAGAGTTGTTGTTGCGACTACTGACCCCAATCCTCTTGTATCTGGAAGCGGAATAGAAAAATTAAAGCAGAGCAATATAGAAATAACTGTAGGCGTGTTAGAAGAGATGGCAAAGATTCAAAATGAAGTCTTCATCCACTATATGACTACGAATCTTCCTTTTACGATACTAAAGTACGCCATGAGCCTAGATGGAAAAATAGCTTGTCACACAGGAGACAGCAAATGGATTACTAGCGAGAAATCAAGAACCGATGTGCATAGATTAAGGAGCAGTGTAAGTGCAGTTGTTACAGGGATAGGAACCATACTCTCTGATGATGCTTCGCTTAATGTAAGACTTATTGACTCAAAAGGAAGAGAGCCTCATAGAATAGTTGTGGATTCGGCAGCTAGAATCAGTCTTGATGCTAAAATAATAAATCTCGATTCAAAATCAGATACCTATATAGCAGTTACTGAGGCAGCTAGCGATGGAAAACTCAGAAAGCTCGAGGATTACGGAGCCAAAATAATCATGACAAAATCAAAGGATGGCAAGGTGGATTTAGAGGAGCTCTGGAAAGAGCTTGGATTTTTAGGAATGGACAGTATTTTGATTGAAGCAGGAGAACAGCTTAGCGCAGCATTACTTGAAGCTAAGTTAGTAAATAAGATTAGAGCATATATAGCTCCTAAAATTATCGGAGGAACAAATGCAAAATCTCCTATAGGAGGATATGGAGCAAGCAGTATGAGCGAGGTCATAAATCTTAAATCTATGAATTTCACTCATATTGAAAATGATTTTGTAGTCGAAGGTTATATAAAATAAATGCTTTAGACTGTTTGTGATTTAATATTTAGTTCAAAGCTATTAACTGAATTGCTTAGAATATGGAAAGGAGCTTAAGATGTTCACAGGACTAATAGAAGAGACAGGGAGTATTTTAAATATAAGACCAGGTAGCAAATCAACCTCAGTTTCAATCAAGGCAAGCAAAGTCCTAGAGGATGCGAACATAGGTGATAGTATAGCTGTAAATGGAATCTGTCTTACAGTCACATCAAAGTCAGCTGACAACTTTACGGCAGATGTCATGCCCGAAACTATAAAAAGAACGAATCTTCACAGACTTACAAAAGGCTCAAAGGTGAATTTGGAAAGAGCACTAAAGCTAGGAGATAGACTAGGCGGGCATATGGTTTCTGGACATATAGACAGTACTGGTGAAATCATAAAAATTACTCCAGATGAAAATGCAGTTTTAATTGAAATAGGGCTAAGTGAAAATCTACTGCCTTACATCATAGAAAAAGGCTCAGTTTCTATAGACGGTATATCACTTACTGTTGCTAGCGTTACGAAGAGAAGCTTTATAGTTTCTGTGATACCACATACAAAGAAAATGACTACTCTAGAAAAAGCAATGCCAGGTCAAATGGTGAATATAGAATGCGATATGATTGGCAAATACATTCAAATCTTTGTAGCAAATTCAAATATACTGAGTTCAAATTTAACTGAGGATAATATAGAGAAACCAAGTAAACTAGATATGGGATTTTTAGCTTCAAATGGATTTTTATAAGTAGAATAAATTAATTTAAAAATGTAAGGATATTAAAAGTTTATATATGTTAAAAGTCTAAGTTATATATCATTTTGAGTCAGAGCATCATCGATATTGAGAATTTTGGAGGGATAATATGTTTGATAGTATAGAATCGGCAATAGAGGATATAAAAAATGGCAAGAT
This sequence comes from Acetoanaerobium sticklandii, assembly GCF_000196455.1. Taxonomy (NCBI): domain Bacteria; kingdom Bacillati; phylum Bacillota; class Clostridia; order Peptostreptococcales; family Filifactoraceae; genus Acetoanaerobium; species Acetoanaerobium sticklandii. Next base: position 484,562 of record NC_014614.1, read on the forward strand.
GGTAGTTGTAGTGGATGATGAGGATAGAGAAAATGAAGGCGATTTGCTTATGGCAGCAGAGTTTGCAACTGGTGATGATATTAACTTCATGGTCAAATATGGCAGGGGACTAGTATGCATGCCTACGCTTAAATCTAGGCTTGATGAGCTTAAGATAGGAGCTATGGTGAGCAACAATACAGATCCAAAGGAAACTGCATTTACTCTGTCTGTGGATTATAAAACGACTCACACAGGGATATCCGCACACGAAAGAGCTTTAACTATAACAAAGCTTATGGATGATGAAGTAAGCGGAGAAGATTTCACTCGCCCTGGACACATATTTCCACTTTGCTCAAAGGATGGTGGAGTGCTAGTAAGAGCAGGCCATACTGAAGCAGCAGTGGATCTTGCAAGACTAGCAGGACTAAAGCCTGCAGGGGTTATATGTGAGATTTTAAATGATGATGGGACTATGGCTAGAGTGCCTGAACTCATAGAGTTTGCAAAGCTACATAATTTGAAGTTAATTACAATAGCTGACCTTATAGCCTATAGAAGGAAAAATGAAATTTTTGTAAAGTGTGAAGCTATATCTCAGCTACCTACAAAATATGGAAATTTTGTTATGAAGGGTTATGTAAATTCACTCACTGGTGAGCATCATGTGGCTCTAGTCAAAGGAGAAATTAATCCGGAGCTACATGTACTAGTTAGAGTACACTCAGAGTGCCTTACTGGTGATGCTTTTGGCTCACTTAGATGCGACTGCGGAGACCAGCTGGCAAAAGCTCTAGAGCTTATAGAAAAAGAAGGAAGAGGTATCCTTTTGTACATGAGACAAGAAGGAAGAGGAATAGGCCTTATTAATAAAATAAAAGCATATAATCTTCAAGACCATGGAAAGGATACTGTAGAAGCAAATCTAGAGCTAGGCTTTCCTGAAGATATGAGAGATTATGGCATAGGAGCTCAGATTTTATATGATTTAGGAGTTAGAAAGCTAAAACTAATGACCAATAATCCTAAAAAAATAAGTGGGCTAGAGGGTTATGGCTTGGAAATTACAGATAGAGTGTCTATTGAAATGAATCACAATGAAAAAAATGATTTTTATTTATGGACAAAAAAAGAAAAAATGGGACATATGTTAGATAATTTTAAAAAACAGGAGGTAGAAAAATGAATGTATTCGAAGGAAAGTTGATGGCTTCTAGTCATAGGGTTGCGATTGTAGTAGGAAGACTTAATGAATTTATAGGCTCTAAATTATTAGAGGGAGCAAAGGATGCTCTTGTTCGTCATGGAGCCTCAGAAGATGATATAACAGTGGCATGGGTACCAGGAGCTTTTGAAATTCCTCTAGTTGCAAAAAAACTAGCAAGCTCAAATAATTATGATGCAGTCATCTGTTTAGGAGCAGTAATTAGAGGAGCTACGCCTCATTTTGATGTAGTAGCATCAGAGGTGAGTAAAGGAGTGGCAAATGTATCCCTTGAGACAGGAGTTCCAGTAATCTTTGGAGTGCTTACTACTGACACTATAGAGCAGGCCATAGAAAGAGCAGGTACAAAGGCTGGGAATAAAGGATTTGAAGCTGGGGTTACAGCTATAGAAATGATTAATCTTTTAAAGCTTATGTAAGAATTTTTAAAATATTTTGAAAAAATGTTTGACAAGTATATCCAACCTGTGATAGATTAGTTTCTAAGAAAATTGAGCAACTAAATACAAGCACGTTGATAAGGAATAGTACGCTTTTGAAACATTCCAGAGAGCTGTCGGGTGGTGTGAGACAGTAATGGGGCAAAAGGGGAACTCGCCTTTGAGTGGTCCGCTGAACTTTTTTTCGTAGGCGGTACCGGCAGTCCACCGTTATCAAGGACAGGATATTATGCTTACGGCAAGTATCTATATGAGTGCACTTCGCATGAAGTGAACAAGAGTGGTACCGTGGAGGGCTTAGCCTTTCATCTCTATTTATAGGGATGAAAGGCTTTTTTGTTATCAATTTTCTATTACCAACAGGAATCCAAGCAATCTTTCTAGCCATTTATAGCTGGATTTCCTGTTGGTCTAATCACTCGTTAAATAAATATTAACTAAAATACAAGGAGGAAGGTAGCAATGAATTATAAAAAATACAAGGGATATGAAACGATTGTGCTTGAGGATAGAAACTGGCCATCGAGAAAAATAGAAAAAGCTCCGCAGTGGTGCAGTGTGGATTTAAGAGATGGCAACCAAGCTCTCATTACACCCATGGGTTTAAAACAAAAGCTACGTTTCTTCGAATATTTGGTCAAAATGGGTTTTAAAACCATAGAAATAGGTTTTCCAGCCGCTTCAGATACTGAATATGAATTTACAAGGACTTTAATTGAAGAAGGTTACATACCTGAGGATGTTACTATTCAGGTGCTTACTCAATCTAGAATCCAGATTATAAATAAAACTTTCGAAGCCTTAAAGGGAACTAAAAATGCTGTAGTGCATTTATATAATTCAACTTCAACGCTTCAAAGAGAGGTTGTATTTAGAAATAGCAAAGAAGAAACTATAGAGCTTGCAGTGTTCGGAGCAAGAGCAATAAAAGAGCTAGCACTAAAGAATCCAGAAACAAATTTTACTTTCGAGTATTCGCCAGAGAGCTTTACAGGGACTGAAATGGATTTTGCTGCTGAAATTTGCAACTCTGTAATAGATGTGTGGAAGCCGACCAAAGATAAGAAAGTGATTATTAATTTACCGTCTACAGTAGAGATGGCAACTCCAAATACTTATGCAGACCAAATAGAATACATGTGCAGAAATCTTAAATCTAGAGAAAATATAATAGTCAGCCTTCATGCTCACAACGATAGAGGAACTGGTGTAGCAGCTACTGAGCTAGGCTTGATGGCAGGAGCAGATAGAGTTGAGGGAACTTTATTTGGAAATGGAGAAAGAACAGGAAACGCAGATATTTTGAATCTAGGAATGAATTTATATACTCAGGGCATAAATCCAGAGCTTGACTTTAGCGATATTAATAGCATGATTGAGATTTATGAGGAGTCTACAGCTATGAACGTTCACCCTAGACATCCTTACGCAGGAGACTTAGTATTTACTGCTTTTTCAGGCTCACATCAGGATGCTATCAAAAAAGGAATGGCAAGAATGAATAAACAAGCCCAGTACTGGGAAGTTCCTTATCTTCCACTAGATCCAAAGGATATAGGAAAAAGCTATGAGCCAATAATTCGTATTAATTCACAATCTGGCAAAGGCGGAGTGAGCTTTATACTAGAACAAAATTACGGGCTTTATATTCCTAAGGATTTTCAAAAAGATGCTGGAAGAGTAATTACAGCTTATTCCGATAAGATGCAGACTGAGATTGGCGCTGAGGAAATCTATGAGGTATTTTTAAACGAATATGTAGATATCAGAACTCCACTTCAACTGAATTACCATAAGACGCAAAGCGTAGACTCTGATTGGGATTTAGTTTTTATTGAAGCTGAGATTGAATACAATATGCAAAAGCACTATGTACAAGCTGAAGGAAATGGAGTTGTTTCAGCCTTTTGCAACAGCCTAAAAGAAATTATTGGCATGGATATTGATATAGTAGATTACAGAGGGCACTCTATGGAGTATGGAACTAAGGCTAAAGCTATATCGTATATAGAGCTAAAAAATGAAACAGGAGAAAGGTTTTATGGAGCTGGAACCTCAAGCAGCGTAGGAAAATCTTCACTAAGAGCTGTAGTAAGTGCGATTAATAAAATGATTTTAGCTCAGCAAACTAAGGACATGGATACTCAGGAAGAAGATATAGCATAAATTTCTAGATGGAGGCAGATAAAATGGGAATGACGATGACGCAGAAGATTTTGGCAGACCATGCTGGCAGAAAATATGTAGAGGCAGGGGAGCTTATAAAAGTAAAACTAGATATAGTTATGGGAAATGATATAACAACAGCAGTTGCGATACCAGAGTTTAATAATACTGGAGCAAGTGAAGTTTTTGATAAAGAAAAGGTGGTTATAGTGCTTGACCACTTTACCCCAAACAAAGATATAAAGGCAGCTGAGCAGTGTAAGGTGTGTAGAGAATTTGCATATGAAAAGGATATAGTGCATTTTTATGATGTAGGAGATGTAGGAATAGAGCATGTAATACTTCCTGAAAAAGGAATAGTAGCTCCAGGAGAGGTGATAATAGGAGCGGACAGTCATACCTGTACCTATGGAGCCTTAGGGGCTTTTTCGACAGGAATAGGAAGCACAGATATGGCAGTAGGTATGGCAACTGGAGAGGCTTGGTTTAAAGTTCCAAGCGCAATCAAGTTCAATCTTACAGGAAGTCTTTCAAAACATGTAAGTGGAAAGGACGTAATACTTCACATCATAGGTATGATAGGCGTGGATGGGGCTTTATATCAGTCGATGGAATTTACAGGAGATGGAATTAAGTCACTATCTATGGACGATAGATTTACAATTGCAAATATGGCTATAGAGGCAGGTGCGAAAAATGGAATTTTTCCATTTGACGAGCAAACAAAGGATTATATAGATATACACAGCACTAAGCCATATAAAATTTATGAAGCGGATGAGGATGCAAATTACGAAAAGATATATAATATAAATCTTTCAAGCATCAGACCAACTATAGCGTTTCCTCATTTGCCAGAAAACACTGTTACGATAGATGAAGCAGATGAAATTGAGATTGACCAGGTGGTTATAGGATCATGCACCAATGGAAGATTATCAGATATGAAAATCACAGCAGATATCTTAAGGGGCAAAAAAGTTAATAAAAGAGTTAGAACTATTATCATTCCTGGAAGTCAGAAGGTGTATCTGGAGTGTATAAAGGCTGGCTATGCTGAAGATTTCATAAATGCTGGAGCAATATTTTCAATGCCGACTTGTGGTCCTTGTCTTGGAGGACATATGGGCATACTTGCTAGCAAAGAAAGATGTATATCTACAACCAATAGAAATTTTGTAGGTCGCATGGGACATGTGGAAAGTGAAGTTTATCTTGCTAGTCCAGCAGTAGCAGCGGCATCAGCAATAGCAGGAAAGCTTATAGATCCAGCAAAACTAAAGGAGGCATAATATGAGGGCTAGAGGTAGGGTTTTTAAATACGGAGATAATATCGATACAGATGTAATTATTCCAGCTAGATATCTTAATGTGTCTAGTGGAGAGGAACTAGCAAAGTACTGCATGATTGATATAGATTCTGACTTTGTAAATAAAATCAAGGCTGGAGATATTATGGTAGCAGGCAAAAATTTTGGCTGCGGCTCATCTAGAGAGCATGCTCCTCTTTCTATTAAATGCGCAGGGATATCTTGCATTATAGCTGAGAGCTTTGCAAGGATTTTTTATAGAAATGCTATTAATATAGGGATGCCTATTCTAGAAAGCAGAGAAGCCTCGCTTAATATAGAAGATAGTGATGAAATAGAAGTCGATTTTAGCTTAGGAATAATAAAAAATATTACAAAGAATTGCGAGTATCAGGCTCAAGGCTTTCCAACATTTATAGAGGAGATAATGAAAGCGGATGGACTAGTAAAGCAAACCAGAATGAACTTATCAAGTAATGATAAAGGCAAATAAATCTATAAGGAGAGGTGATTACTATGGGGAGCTTTAAGGTAGCGGTAATTGAAGGAGACGGAATAGGACCAGAGGTGTGTAGAGCGGCATGTGAGGTACTAGAAAAAACAGGAGAGATTTTTGGACATGAGTTTGAATTCAATAAAGCTCTAGCTGGAGGAATAGCAATAGATGAAACAGGAGAGTGCCTTCCAGAGGCTACGGTAAACCTATGCAGAGCTAGTGACAGCATACTGCTCGGAGCAGTAGGTGGACCGAAATGGGATGACCTTTCCGGAGAAGCAAGACCGGAAACTGCACTTCTTGGCCTAAGAGAAGAGCTTGGATTATATGCGAATTTAAGACCAGCAACAATTCATATGGCACTGAAAAATGCTTGCCCTCTGAAAGAGGAGATAATAGGAGATGGCATAGATATACTTATAGTAAGAGAGCTTACTGGTGGAATTTATTTTGGAGAAAAAGGCTGGAAGGGCAGTAAAAATGGGATGAAGGCTTATGATGTAGAGTCCTACAGTGAAGCCGAGGTCAAGAGAATAGCTATAAGAGCTTTTGATTCTGCTATGAACCGTCAAAAGCGAGTAGTAAGCGTAGATAAAGCCAATGTCATGGAAAGCTCAAGACTATGGCGCAGAGTTGTTACTGAGGTTTCTCATGATTATCCTGAAGTAGAGCTTACACATATGTATGTTGATAATGCCGCTATGCAGCTTATAAAAGACCCTAGGCAATTCGATGTTATGGTAACCTCCAATATATTTGGAGATATACTATCAGACGAAGCTAGTATGATTACAGGTTCTATAGGATTACTGCCTTCAGCAAGTCTAGGAGAAGGAAACTTTGGAATGTATGAACCAATTCATGGTTCAGCACCTGATATTGCAGGGCAAAACACTGCAAACCCAATTGCGGCTATATTGTCCTCGGCCATGATGCTAAGACATTCTTTTGGACTAATCGAAGAAGCTAGATGTATAGAAAACGCCGTCACAAAGGTTTTGGAATCAGGATATAGAACCTATGATATAAAAGACTCGTATAAAATTATTAAATCAGAAGAAGGCAGAGAAAGTGTAAGCTCTATGATTATGGGATGTAAAGAGATGGGAAGTCTAATTACTAATATGATACAGGCTGAAAATAAAGTTTTTGCGAATAATACAAGCTTCTAGAAATCCTTTAGCACTTTTGGATTACTGGTATATGAGAGCCGTAATGCTAAAAAGCTGGATATATCTTTAATTCTGCTTTTTAGTATGGCGAAAATTCTGAATATTTGAGATAATTAGGTAATATATAAATTGCTCAAGGAGGTTAACATGTTAGAAATCACTAGGCAAACAGACCCTATTTTAGCTCAAATTTTGGATGAGGAGCTTTGGCGCCAAGAACAAAATATAGAGATGATTGCATCAGAAAGCACAGTTCCTATTCCGGTGATGGAGCTCTCAGGAAGTGTATTTACAAACAAAACTCTAGAGGGATATCCTGGCAAAAGATTTCAGGCAGGTTCACATTTAGCTGATAAGCTAGAAGAGTTAGCGTGGGAAAGAGCCAAGGAATTATTTGGAGCAGAGCATGTAAACATTCAGTCTTATTCAGGCTCTACGGCAAACTATAGCGTGTTTGCAGCTATACTAAAGCCAGGAGACAAGGTGCTCAGCATGAGATTAGACCAAGGCGGCCACCTTACACACGGCTCACCAGCAAACTGGGTGAGTAGAATTTATGATTTTGAATTTTATTCTATTGATAAGGACACAGAGCTGATAAATTACGAAGATATAGAAGAAAAAGCAAAGGCACTGAAGCCAAGGCTTATAATTGCAGGTGGAAGCTCGTATTCTAGGCTTATAGATTATGAAAGAATTGCAAAGATTGCAAAGGAGAATGATGCTTATTTTATGGTGGATATGGCTCATATAGCTGGACTTGTTGCAGCTAAAGTAATTCCTAGTCCAATTCCCCATGCTGATTTTGTAACCTCATCTACTACAAAGACATTTTGCAGTGCTAGAAGTGGAATGGTGTTTTGCAAAAAACAACATGCCAAGCTACTTGATAAAGGAACTTTTCCAGGCGCGTTAGGCTCTATGCATCTTCATACTATGGCAGCAAAAACCTGGTCCTTCAAGTATGCAGGCTCTGAGGAGTTTAAGGCTATAATGAAGCAAGTAGTTATAAATTCTAGGTGCCTAGCATCAGAGCTTGAAAGCTATGGATTTAGGATAGTAAGTGGAGGGACAGATAATCACCTTCTCGTAGCTGACCTAAGAGGAAAGAAAATAACAGGACAGGTATTTCAAGAAGCATTAGATTCTATAGGAATTACAGTAAATAAAAATATGATTCCTTTTGATCCAGAAAGCCCAGCTGTGACAAGTGGAGTGAGAATAGGCCTTACAGCTGTGACGCAAAGAGGTTTAAAAGAAGCAGAAATCAAGCAAATTGCTAATATTATGAACAAGGTTGCTGATGCTCCTCATGACGAAGCCAACTTAGCTAGCTGTAAGGATGAAGCAAGAAATTTAATTGCAAACTTTCCCTTATATCCAGCAGGTTCGTTTGAATAAAGATGAAATACACCCATAAGAACAATTAATAGATTGCTCCTAAATACTAAAAAATTTGCTGTGTCTATAATTAGAAAAATAAATAGTATGTATTAAAAAAATTATATTTAATTGAAACTCTCCTTGTTTTAGCTGTATATGCTAGAGTAGGGGGAGTTTTGTTTATTGTTTTGTAATATTTTAATCAATACTTCTATGGTATAATAAAGCAAAATTACATATAAAGTGAGGGCTACTTATGCAAAGCCAAGTTGCTTCTAGTGATAAATCAGAAAAGACAATTCGCTATTTATCTACAGTTGTCGCAAGTAGCGTAGTTATTTTCTTATTTAGTATTTTTATAAACAGATTTGTGGAAATTAAGATATCTCAGGACACTTACCTTATGTTTCATGTTTTTACTGAAATAGCGAGTGCTCTTATTTCATTTTCTATATTTGTTGTGCTCTTTTTTACATATGATATTTTTTATAGAAGGTATTCACTAATTTTAGCGAATACTTTTTTTATAACAGGACTACTAGATATATTCCACATGCTGACTTACAACGGAATGTATAGCTTGTTTCCAGAAAATATTCAAACGCCTACATATTTTTGGATTTTCTCAAGGTTTATACTTGGAATAGGACTTTTTATAGCTTATACCACTAAAAAAGATGCTCTTTCTTCTATTAAAAAAGGATATTCAATAATTGTAGGGATTTTAGTAGTAGGAGTTGTGTTTTTGCTAAGTGTAACCTATGTGGAGCAGATGCCACCTCTTATTATCAAAGGAAAAGGATTAACAAATACCAAAGTAATATGGGAATATATAATTACGACAATATTTATTATTGATATATTTGCTTATGTAAATCGTTCTGAAGGTAAGTACACTACTGCAAATATTTACATGCTATCAGGTCTTATGCTAGGGCTATTTGCAGAGGTTTGTTTTATGCTCTATGTCAACGTTTACGATACTTTAAATATAACAGGTCATATTTTTAAGATACTTTCCTATGGGTATATTTTTAGGGCAGTATTTGTAAAAAATGTGCGTAGACCCTACCAGCAGATTTTCGAACAAAAGGAAATGCTTACTTTGGACATAAACGATATGACAATAGCTATGGAAGAGCAAACTGCAAAAATATACAAGCAGAACAAAGAACTTGAATTTATAAACACAAAGATTAAGGATGATTTGGCATCTACCAGTGAAATCCAAAAAGCTATGTTTCCGAGGAAAGATTTAGTTATTAATGATTTGAGATTTAATTTTGAAATTTTTCCATGTGAGGAGCTCAGTGGTGATTATGTAAATTATTTCAGCATAGATGACGAAAATATTGGATTTTACATTATGGATGTATCAGGACACGGAGTTGCAGCCGCTATGCTAGGAGTCTTTGCTGCTCAAAGCATAGGGGAGAGCATGAGAATAAACTATAAAGAGGCTTCTATTTTTTCTCCTGCAGCTGTGCTTAATCATTTTTATAGCTTGTTTAATAAGTCAAACTTTCCTGACGAGATACACATAGTTATGCTATATGGAATGTATAATAAAAATGATAACAAGGTTATTTTGTCTTCGGCTGGACTAAATTGCAATCCTATACTGATTTCTCAAGATTCAAAACCAAGGTTCTTAGAGATAGAAAGTGGATTTCCTATATGTAAGCTAGGAGACGTGTTTGAACCAAATTTTGAAGATTATGAGATAGAGCTTAAGTTTGGAGAAAAATTGCTTATTCATACAGATGGACTTACTGAAATGAGAAGGCAGGATGGAGATTTCTGGGGGGCAGATAGCTTACTAGCATATATTGACAGCATAGGAGTTAGTCCATCGTTTATTCTAAACAACAAATTAAAATCACAAATAGTTCAAAATATTAATAACTCTGGACAAGACGATGATATAACCTATTGCGTAATTGAAAAGATATCTCCATAGGATCATACAGTATAATATTACCAATATTATCAAGAAAAAAGACCCTAAAGCGATATGATATCTCAAAGTAAATAATGTACTTTTAATTACATTTTTACTTTTGAGATAGTATTATCAAATCGAGGGTCTTTTTGTATTGCAATATCCATACATTATTTTGTTTTTGAAAAATCCTGAACGATATCCTCTTGAAGCTTTTTTAAGATACTATTTAGAGTGGCTCTTTCTTCTTCTGTGAGAGCTTTAGTCATGCGCTGACTGAACTCCATATGAAGGTCTTTTATCTCGTCAAAAAGCTGTCTTCCCTTTGGTGTAAGATGAGCCTTTATAGAACGTTTATCATCTGCATTTTTTCGTTTTTCTACTAGGTTTTCCTTTATCATACGGTCGATTAAGGTGGTCATGTTTGCACGGCTTACCATCATATTTTTACCAAGCTCTATAAGAGGCATCCCGTCTGCTTCATGAATGCTAAGAAGTAGGATAACAAAGAATTTTGGCTCAGATATATTGTATTTTTCAAATAATCTATCATATACCATTCTCATGATTCGTTCAGTTTTTAATATATTTATTATAGTCTGGCCTGATGAAAACTCTATAAATGAGTAAGCATCTATATATCCTTGAAAATCATAATCTTGGAACATGATAGTTAATCCTCCTCATCTAAGCAGGACCTAGATTTTTTCGAAATTAAAAAAGCTATAAAAAACCATATACAAGCAAATATAGTCATTTGAAGCATATTCGATTTAAAATAATAAGGTAATGCGCCTTTGATTAGATAGTCTCTAAGTGGAGCTATCATATAAATAAGAGGCCATAGTGCCTTGATAATATATACACTAAGCTGAGGCATTTTCATAACTGGCCATACATAGCCTGCAGTTAAAAAGCTAGGTACAGATAATAGCATGCAAAGCTGAGTAGCTCTTAATGGACTGGAAATAGAAAGAGCAAGAACTAAAGCTATGCTACTTAATGATATCAGATACATAAAAGATAGAAAAGTAGATGTGAGCATATTTCCTATTATATTTATTCCAAGCACATGCTTGAGCAAGCTGGTACATATCAAGAATGTAAGCGAGGATATTATAGTGTGGATTAAAATTTTATAAAATATATTGGTCTTATCTTCTATTACATTTACGACAAATATAGATAGAAATAGTTGCTGAACAAGAACTAAAATCATACCAGGCATTACATAATATTTATAAGATAGCTTAGGATCCCAAAGTGTTCTATTATTCATTTCAAATATATTTACGTAACGTTTTGAAAGTGATGGGGGAACATTTTTTCCTTCTAGGAACTGAAGATTCACACCAGCGTTTACAGTGCTTATTATTTCAGTAGCAGAAGCAAGGGCATTGTTTGCAACTGCCATATTGGTTGCATCTACTATCAAAGCTACTTTCGAACTTTTTTTGGATTTGACATCCTTTTCAAAATCTGAAGGAATAATAACTCCCATATAAACTTGAGTGGACTCCACAGCTTGCTTTACTTCATCTAGATTTTCTGAATAAAAGTCGACGGTATAACGAGGATTTTTATCAAATTCCTCAACTAATGAGCGTGAAAGAGAGCTGTTATCCATATCGTAAACTGTGATAGGGATAGTATTTAGATAGTCATTTCTATATACATTTCCAAAGAAAACTGTAAAAATCATGGGTATTCCTATCATGAATAGAAGGTTTTTAGGTACAGTGAAAAACTTTTTTAATTCGCTTATAAAATTAGTCATGCAAAACCTTCCTTCCTGACAGAGATTTTAATGTAATATTTCTTTTTAGTATTTGTTTTCTGATTACAAAGCTAATTAAGCTAAGAATTAAGGAACCTAGAGTTAAAATAAGAAGCATAGCGATATTATTCGTATAATCATAGGAATGTCCTTTTAGCATAAGATTTCTAAGGGTGCTTACAAAATAAGTGTAGGGCATAAAGCTACTTATCTGTCTAAAAAAATCTGGCATGGAGATAAGTGGCCATGAGTAGCCCGAAAGTATAGAGCTAGGGATGAACCACACTGCAGCTACTTGAGTTGCAAATACTTGTTTTTTTGAAAAAATACTAGCTATAAGAAGGCTCATAGATACTACGGCTAGCATAAAAACTATAAGTAGCAATAGAACGCTAGTGTAAGATGCCTTTATTGGAACATCAAAAATATAATGCTGAACTGCTAATACTAAAACTGCTGAAACTATTCCCAAAATTCCATAGTCAATTAAATTTTTCATTACATTTTTGAAAAAATCAATAATTCCAGATGATTTTTTTACAATTTTAGAAGAAGCTGCATTCATTGCTACAGCAACCTGTACTATTGCTAGCATCATACCTGGAAGCAAAAAATTAATATAATTTCTGGTTGGATTACCTATTAATCTATTTACTATGTTAATAGGCATGGCCGTGTTTAGAGCCTCAGTTTCTGACATACTGAGCTTTCCTTGATAGGTACTCATCATTGCTCCAGCTTTTATAGTCATAAGTAGCTCAGAGGAAGCTATTTTTGTAAAGGAAGCTGGGGATAACTGAGTTCCATCTATTACAGTAGTAAGCTTAGGAGATTTGAAGTTTTTGATATCATTAGTAAAGTTTTGAGGGATGATTAATCCAAATAGGATTTTTCCATCTCTCATCAAAGCTTCAACTTCATTCGGGTCGTCTACTATATACTGCACATCAAATGTTTCACTGCTTTTAAGATTTCTTACTATATCCCTTGTCATACTTGTATTGTCTCCAAGATATACAGCGCTGGGAATGTACCTTAGCTGTTTTTCCTTCATAGAGTAACAAGTGAGAATGTTAACTAGATTTGGAAAGATAAGTATGAGTATCAAGGGAGCTATATATTTTTTAAAGTTTATATTCATACGAAACCCTTCTATTCTTCAATGTTTATAAATGCTGTCATACCAGGTCTTAATTTTTGGTCTTTATTTTCAATTTCTATTTTTATTCCATAGGTTATTAAATCGAAATCTCCATTTTCATTGCTGGCTTTTTTGATTGCGAAATCTGGTTTTTTATTAATCTGCACTATTTTTCCATTAAACTCCTCATCCTTGTAGCTAAGGACTGAAACTTTCACTGCTTGGTTTTCCTTGAATTTTGGAAGGAGAGTTTCATCTGCATTAACTGTTAAAGTTATTTTGTCTAGATTTGTTATAGTTGCTAGGTTCATACCAGTTGAAAGCATTTCTCCAGCAGAGCAGTTTAGACTAGTTACATAGCCAGAAAGAGGGCTTCTAATTGCAGCATCTGTTATATAAGTATCTACTTCAGTAATTCCTGCAGTTGCCTGAGTATATTTTTCATTTGCAGCAATAACGCTTCCAGCAGCAGCGGCTACTTGTCCTTGTGCAGCGGCAACTTGACCTTTTGCAGCTTCTATATCTTCAGCTCTTGCTCCACTTTTTGCAATGCTTAAATCTTGCTCAGCTACTTTGAGCTTGGTTTCTATTTCATCTAGCTGGGCTAAAGCAACTGCTCCTTCTTCATATAGAGCAAGAATTCTATCATAACTTTTTTTCATAATGTCGTAATTTGCTTGAGCTTTTTGAATATCTTCGCTTCTGGCTCCATTTTGAGCTTTTGATAAAAGAGCTTTAGCAGCTTCTAATTGTCCCTCAGCAGCTTGCTGTTGAGCTTTTGCAATATCAACTGCAGCAAGCGCTGCGTTAGCCTGAGCAACTAAACCCTCTCGCTTTGCGGCTAAATCCTTAGCATCTATAGTTGCAATTACATCATCCTTTTCTATATATTGTCCTTCTTCGACCTCAATTGTAAGTATCTTGCCAGGAATTTTTGTGTTTATATCCACATCCTCAGCTTCGAGATTTCCTTGAAGAAGGTTTAAATCCTCGGCTGATGAAGTAGTGCATCCAGTAAGCACTGAGGATAATAATAGCGACGAAATTATAAAGAATACAAGTAACTTTCTCGTAAGTGTAAATTGTTTAGTCATTATAGAACTCTCCTTTTATTAAATGTATTAAAGCGAAATTAAACTACGAAGAGTATTATAATCCTAATCAATAAAATAGTAAATATATTTACTAAAAAAAGTTAATATATTTACTAAAAATATTTTTGAACTAATATAACAGAATTGTAAGAAAGATTAAGTTTGTAAAATTGTTAAAAATATATCGATTAAAATTTAAAATAGGGGTATAATATATATAAATAGATAAAAAAATAACAATTTCGGGAGGAAGAATTATGATTAACATGAATAAGATTGCTGATGAGGCTATAGAAAAGTACGATATAGTAATCACAGGACAATATGGTCCACACGCCTGTCTTAAAGAGGCTAAAGAATACCTTTTTAGAACCCACCCGGAGCTAGTTGCATATCATCTTTATAAATCAGCTCAAGAGTACGCAAGTAAGCTAGAAACAGCTAAGGAAAATCTAACTTATGGAGTCTTCGAAAGTAGAGAGTGTTTGATAATTTTTATACACAATAAAGAGGTGAATGACACCAAATTTATACCATATCATATATTAAAAGGATAGTCATTTATATAATTATGTAGTTACAATCATTACACAATTAATTGGATAGTTATAATCAGAAAATTTTTAAAATGGCTTGCAAATTTTTTAAAACCAGAGTATAATACGATTCCATAAAGATAATATTTACCAATTGAGGTTATCGGGAGATCTCTTATGAGAGCCGAAGAAGAAATACTATATGCTCATCCAGCCTATATGTAGAAGCTTTCAGGCAACAGGACCGGTAACTGATGGAACTCTGGAAATATCCCGTTATAGGATATCCGTAGGAGCAATATCGCAGATATTATGTGATAGAATCTCTCAGGTGAAAAAAACAGAGAATATGGAGATGCTTTTTTAGTGTCTTTATATTCTCTTTTTTATTGGGCGAAATTTTTTTAATGCAGGTTATTAATAGAATGAGGAGGGAAAATTTGTGACTGAAAGACTTAAAAGAACACCACTATTTGAGGTGTATGGCAATTATGACCCTAAAATTGTACCATTTGCAGGCTGGGAGATGCCCATAGAATTCAAAGGGATTACTGAGGAACACAAAATGGTAAGAACCTCTGCTGGAATATTTGATGTGTCTCATATGGGCGAAATAGAAGTAAAAGGTAAAGATGCAGAGGAGTTTTGCCAGAAAATCTGTACTAATGATATAAGTAAATTAGAGGATAATCAAATTCTATATAGCTTTATGTGTTATGAAAATGGAACTGTTGTAGACGATATTTTAGTTTATAAATTTTCTCAGGATGATTTTATGCTAGTAGTGAACGCTGGCAATATTTCTAAAGACTACGAATGGATAGTAAATCATACTACTGGATATGAGGTAAATATAAACAACATATCAGATAACATAGGACAGGTTGCTGTTCAAGGACCAAAGGCAGAAGCTATACTTCAAAAATTTACTGATACAGATTTAAGCGAGATTAAGTTTTTTTATGCTCTTAGAAATGTTGATATAAAAGGTATTAATACTATAGTTTCTAGAACAGGCTACACAGGCGAGGATGGGTTTGAAATTTACTGTGAAGCTAAAGATTCTGTGAAGCTATGGAAGCTAATTCTAGATGAAAGCCCAGAAGAAGACATTCTTCCAATAGGGCTAGGAGCTAGAGACACTTTAAGATTTGAAGCAAATCTTCCGCTATATGGTAACGAGCTTTCAGATGAAATTACACCTATAGAAGCCGGCTATGGATATTTTGTAAAGCTCGATAAGGACGATTTTATAGGAAAGGAAGCTCTCAAGGCTCAAAAATCAGAAGGTTTAAAAAGAAAGATAGTCGGTTTTGAGCTTTTGGACAAGAGAATTTCAAGACATGGTTATGAGGTTTATCTCGAAAATGACAAAATAGGAATAGTTACTACAGGCTATCAGTCACCTACTCTTCAAAAAAGCATAGGGCTTGCACTAATTGATGCCCAGTATGTAGCACTAGGCAATGAGATTTATATAGATATTAGAAATAAAAAGGTGCCAGCGAAGATAGTAAGCAGAAATTTTTATAAAAAATAGGTATAATTTAGGCATTTTATAAATATGACGTAAATTTTATTTAGTTTCTTAATAAAATGAATATTGATTTATAGGTATTTAATTCAAATTTATATGTGAGGAGATGTTGATATGTCAACTAGCAAGGTGTATTTTACAAAGGATCATGAGTGGATAAAGGTAGAAGGAAATGTAGCTTATATAGGAATCACTGATTATGCACAGAAGGCTCTTGGAGAAATTGTGTATGTTGAGCTACCAGAAGTAGACAGTGAATTTAGCTTGGGAGATGTATTTAGCGTGGTTGAATCTGTAAAAGCAGCTTCTGACATTTTTATGCCAGTAGATGGAAAGGTAGTAGAAGTAAATGAAGCACTAAGTGATGAGCCAGAAAAAATAAACCAAGATGCCAATGATATTTGGATTATGGCAGTAGAATTAGAGAATAGTATAGAAAGCTATGAGCTTATGAGTGAGAGCGAATATATTGCTATGTATGAAAAGGAGGCATAATAAATGCATCCATATCTTCCTAATACCGAGCAAGAAATAAAAGCTATGCTAGATACCATAGGGGTTAAATCTACAGAGGAGCTCTTTGAAGATATTCCAGCTAGCTTAAAGCTTTCAAGGAAACTAAATCTTTCGGATTCGCTATCAGAATTTGAAATCAGAAAGCATTTTAAGGACATAGCTTCAAAAAATACAAGTATAGAGGATAAGGTGTGTTTTCTAGGAGCGGGTATCTATGACCACTATATTCCATCAGTAATTCCACAGCTAATATCAAGAGCAGAATTTTTTACTTCATACACCCCTTATCAGCCTGAGATAAGTCAAGGCTCACTTCAAGCAGCTTTTGAATATCAGAGCATGATATGTGAGCTTACTGGAATGGATGTATCTAATATTTCTCTTTACGATGGAGCAACTGCAGCGGCAGAGGCTAGTGTACTTGCCTGCGTAAGCACAAGAAGAAAAAAAGTGCTGGTTTCAAACACGGTATCTCCTGAAACTAGAGCTGTGCTAAAAACCTATTTCCAATATAGAAATATGGATGTAGTGGAAGTTTCATCAATAGAGGGTCAAACCGACATTGATGACCTAAAATCTAAGCTAGACAAGGACACTGCAGGAGTACTGCTCCAATATCCGAATTTTTTCGGAATAATTGAAGATATAAGTAAGTATGAACCTATAATTCATGAAAATAAATCTTTGATGATGCTGTATACAGACCCTATTGCTCTTGGGCTTCTTAAATCGCCAGGTGAGCTAGGTGCAGATATGGCGCTAGGAGACGGACAAGATCTAGGACTTCCACTTAATTTTGGTGGACCTACTCTTGGATTTATAAATGTAAAGGATAAACTGCTTCGCAAGATGCCTGGAAGAATAGTGGGACAAAGCGTAGATTCAAATGGAAACCGTGCTTTTGTACTCACACTTCAAGCCAGAGAGCAGCATATAAGAAGGCAGGATGCAACATCCAATATCTGCTCCGACCAGACTCTAAATGCAATAAGAGCAGGGATGTATTTGGCTGTAGTAGGAAAAGAAGGTATTAAAGAAGTAGCAAAATCATGCCTTAATAAAGCAAACTATGCTTACAAGGAGCTACAAAAGCTAGAGAATGTGCAGGCTCTTTTTGAAGGACCTATATTTAAGGAGTTTGCAATAAAAACTAAAGCTTCTTCAGAAAAAGTACTTCAGGCTTTGCTTGAAGCTGGAATTTTAGGTGGATATAGTCTTTCGAGTACAGATTATGGGCTTGAAAATGCTATCTTGATAGCAGTAACTGAAAAAAGAACTAAGGAAGAAATCGATAAATTAGTAAGTGTAATAGGAGGTGTAAGATGAGCTACGATAAAATGATATTTGAACTATCTGCTCATGGAAGAAAAGCTATTGATTTTCCTGAGCTTGATATAGATTTTGCTTTTGAAGATTCTCTCATTCCGAAAGAGTATTTAAGAGAAAAATCAGCCAATCTTCCAGAAGTAAGTCAGCTCGATGCTGTGAGGCACTATACTAATTTATCAAAGAAAAATTACAGTTTGGATGCTGGATTCTATCCACTTGGCTCTTGCACCATGAAGTACAACCCTAAAATTAATGAAGAAATAGCAGCAAATGATAAATTTTCAGGGGTACATCCACTTTCTCCAGTAGAAACAGTTCAGGGAGAGCTAGAAATAATGTACAACCTAGCAAATATGCTATCTGAAATAACTGGAATGGATGAATTTACTCTTCAGCCAGCTGCTGGAGCTCATGGAGAATGGACAGGGCTTATGCTTATAAAAGCCTACCATATGCATAGAGGTGACGAAAAAAGAACTAAAATAATAGTTCCTGACTCTGCTCATGGTACTAATCCTGCGAGCGCTAATGTTGCTGGATTTGAAGTTATAGAGCTAGAAACAAATGCAGATGGCAGTATAGATATAGAAAAATTAAAAGCTGTACTAAGTGATGAGATAGCTGGATTTATGCTTACTAATCCAAGTACACTTGGTTTCTTTGAAACTCAAATAGAAGAAGTGGCTTCCCTAGTGCATGCATCAGGAGGACTACTATACTACGATGGAGCAAACATGAATGCTATCATGGGGATAGTAAGACCTGGAGATATGGGCTTTGATGTGTGCCATCTTAATCTTCACAAAACATTTTCTACACCTCATGGAAGTGGGGGACCAGGAAGTGGACCAGTGGGAGTAAAAAAACATCTTGCTGAATTCTTGCCAGTTCCTAAAGTTGAAAAAGTAGACGATAAGTATATTCTAAACTATGACAAAAAAGACAGCATAGGATCGATTAAAAGTTTTTATGGGAATTTTGGTATTCTTCTTAGAGCTTATGTATATATCCTGAGTATGGGAGCAGATGGGCTAAGAGCTGTATCGGAAAATGCAGTTATTAATGCAAATTATATGAGACAAATGCTAAAAGATGATTATCAGCTAGCTGTAGATAAGCTTTGCAAGCATGAAGCTATTTTTGCTGGAATCAAAGATAAATCAACAGGGATTACTACTTTAGAAATTGCAAAGAGAATTATTGACTATGGCTTCCATCCGCCTACAGTATACTTCCCTCTAATAGTAGACAGTGCAATAATGATAGAGCCTACAGAAACAGAAAGCAAGCAAACTATGGATGAGTTTATAAATGCCATGAAGCAAATTGCTAAAGAAGCAAAAGAAAATCCAGAGATATTTAAAACAGCACCTCATCATTCGCCAGCTAGTCGAATAGATGAGGCACTGGCAGCAAGAAAGCCAGTATTAACTTACAAACCTTCTTTATAATAAGTTCAAATAAAAAAATAAGACCTTAATAGCAGAGGTCTTATTTTTATGGAGATTATTTATATAATGCGATTAGTTTATCAAATGCTGGTAGAGAATTTATTATTTTTTCATAAGATATACAATAAGATAATCTAAAATGTCCTGGACATCCAAATGCAGAGCCTGGAACTAAAAGAAGATTAAACTGTTTAGCATCTTCACAGAATTTTTTATCATCAGCAATAGGAGATCTTGGGAACAAATAAAATGCACCCTGCGGCTTTACACATTCAAAACCTATACTTACTAGGTGATTGTAAAGGGCATCTCTATTTTTCTTGTATACATTAACATCTACCTCGGCATTTAAGTTCTTTGCAACTACTCTTTGGAAAAGTGATGGTGCATTTACAAAGCCAAGAATACGGTTAGCAACGTTTAGAGAACCCATAACATCACTAAAATCAGCAATCTCAGGATGAACTACTAGATAGCCTATACGCTCGCCAGGAAGTGATAAAGATTTGCTGTATGAGTAGCCTATGATGGTATTTTTATAGTATTTTAGAAGACATGGAACCTCAGCATTATCATATACGATTTCTCTGTATGGCTCATCTGATATTAGGAAAATATCAATGCCAAGCTCTTCTTCTTTTTGCTTAAGCACTTCGGCAAGCTTTGTAAGAGCCGCATCAGAATAAATTACTCCAGTAGGGTTGTTTGGTGAGTTTACTATAACTATTTTAGTTTTTGGCGTAATAGCAGATTTGAGAGCTTCAATATTAGGCTCAAAAGTATCTATATCAGGCTCAACTACAACTAGATTTGCATCGTAGTTAGCTGAATATGCTCTATATTCTCCAAAAAATGGAGCAAATGTAATTACTTCATCGCCAGGGTTTAGAAGAGTTTTAAAAATTATATTTAGTCCTCCAGCTGCACCAACTGTCATTACAATGCTTTCAAAGCTGATATTCATACCGTGTTTTTTTGATTCATGCTCAGCAATTGTAGTTCTTACATCTTCAAAGCCGGAGTTGTTCATATAGCCATGAACATAGGTAGCTACTTCATTGTCTAATATATCTTTTATAGATTCTTTTATAACTTCTGGAGGCTCAACATTAGGATTTCCTAAACTGAAATCAAAAACATTTTCCTCACCATAAATTTTTGACAATCGTTTTCCTTCATCAAACATAGCACGAATTACAGAGCTATTTGCAACGAGTGACTGCATTTTGTTAGAAATCATTTTATCTCTCCTTTGTAATATGTAATATAATACGAAATGCATATAATTTAGAATATTTTTATTATTAAGTAAGTTTATTATAACAAATAAGCATTATTAAATCCATGAGATTATAAAAATGAATTTTTTTATGTAATTTTAAAAAAAAGTGTTTCAATTAATACTAAAATGGTATATATTAAAATAAGATAACAAATCTTGATGATGATGTTATCTAGCCCATAAAATAACCCCCCATTTAGGACCCTTTCCCCGAGGGTCCTACTTTTTTGCAAAGTTGTTGATTTTATAGCAATATATGGATATAATTATCTTCAAGAAGTAAAATTGTTTGAATTTTAAAAAATTTAACGCAAAATGATTAAATATTCTGTCAATGGACAGATTTAATCATAAAGAGGGGAGAATGTATTATGAGGGTTTACGAGAGTGACAAGATCAGAAACATTGCAATCCTTGGACATAGTGGGTCAGGGAAATCAAATTTGATGGAGGCAGTTCACTATACTGTCAAGCTTACAAATAGGATTTCTAAACCAACTGATGAAGCCAAGCTAACTTCTTCTATGAATCTACACTCACTAGAGTGGAATGATCACAAGTACAATTTTTTAGATACTCCTGGTTATTTTGATTTTGATGGAGAGGTTGTGTCTGCTATGGCAGCAGCTTCAGGCACAATTATAGTAGTAGATGGAACCACAGATTTACAAGTTGGAACCGATAAGGCTTTAGAAATTACAGATGAATACCAAACTCCACGTTTTATTTTTGTAAATAAAATCGATAGTGAAAAATCCGATTACGACAAGATTTTAGACCAATTAAGAGAACGCTATGGCAAAAAGATTGCTCCATTTCATGTACCTTGGGGTAAAGCAGAAGCTTTTAAGGGCTTTATAAATGTAGTTGATATGTTTGCAAGAGAATATAATGGTAAAGAGTGTGTAAATGTAGATATGCCAACTGATATGGATGATATAATAGCTCCAGTAAGAGAAATGCTTATGGAATCAGTTGCTGAATCCGATGAAGCACTTATGGAAAAATATTTTGCTGGTGAGGAGTTTACAACTGAGGAGATACACAAAGGACTTAGAAAAGGTGTATTAGAAGGAGATGTAATTCCTGTACTTTGCGGCTCAACAGCTAAAAATATCGGAGTTCATACTCTACTAGATATGATATGGGATTATCTTCCATCACCACTAGATGAAAAAGATATAAAAGAATCCGATGTGTTTGCAGGTCAAATTTTCAAAACTATAGTTGACTCATTTGTTGGAAAGATATCTTTTGTTAAAATTCACGAAGGACATTTAAAGCCAGAATCTGAGCTTTATAATGTTAAGAAAGGCCACAAAGAGAGAATTCCTAAGGTGTTTACCTTAGTTAATGGAGAATATAAAGAAATGTCCGAAGCAAGGGCTGGAGATATCGTTGCTTTTACAAAGCTTCAAGATAGCTCCACAGGTGAAACTCTATCTTCGAAATCAGGGCACGAGAGCTATGATGATTTGGTATTCCCAAAACCTCAGATGCTTGTTGCAGTAGAGCCGACTAATAAAGGGGATGAAGAAAAAATCTCTTCGGGACTACAAAGATTGATGGAAGAGGATCCTTCATTTACATGGGAGAGAAATGCTGAGACTAAGCAAACTGTTCTAGGTGTACAAGGTGAGATTCACGTTAACTCATTAAAGGATAAATTAAAAGATAAATTTGGCGTTGAGGTTAAGCTACTTGATTTAAAAGTTCCTTACAGAGAGACTATAAAGGGTAAATCCGATGTCCAAGGCAAGCACAAAAAACAAAGTGGTGGGCATGGACAGTATGGAGATGTTAAAATTAGATTTGGTCCATCATCAGAGCCATTTGAGTTTGCAGAGGAAATATTTGGAGGGTCTGTACCAAAATCCTATATTCCAGCTGTAGAAAAAGGACTTAAAGAATCTATGGAAAAAGGAATACTAGCAGGCTTCCCAGTTACAAACATCAAGGCTGTACTTTATGATGGCTCATACCATGATGTTGATTCATCCGAGATGGCTTTTAAGCTAGCTGCTAATATGGCATTTAAAAAAGGTATGGAAGAAGCTAAACCAGTACTTCTAGAGCCAGTAATGAAGCTTAAGATTGTAGTTCCTGAAGAATTTATGGGAGATATCATGGGAGATATCAACAAGAAACGTGGTAAGGTACTTGGTATGGAGCCTTTCAAAGGGACGAAACAATTAATTATGGCAGAAGCTCCACAATCAGAAACCTTTAAGTACGCTATTGACCTAAAGGCTATGACTCAAGGAAAAGGTTATTTTGAGATGGAATTTGAAAGATACGATGAAGTTCCTAGCCAGTTAGCACAGAAAATTATCGAAGAAAGAAAAAATGAAGAGCATTAAGAATATATTCAGATAGAAAACTAGAATAGATTTGAGAAATACAGATTCTTATGAAAGTTTAATTATAGTGAAAAGAGCTTGCGAATCCGCAAGCTCTTTTCAATGAAGTACTTAAAATTTTTATTTACCTAGTAAACTATTTCCACTGATTTGTCCTTCGCATCCCACTTAACATTGCCATTTAAAACCTTAGCAATTTCATTTACAGCTACAAAGATATCACCATCTTCAGTAATCACTGCTTTCGAATCTTTGTCATAGGTTTTCTCTGTATCTAAGTCGAATACTACAGTTTTTCCATTTTTGCTGATAGTAAGTTCTTTTTCGTTATTTGAAACTGAAACCTCTAGCTTCATAGCTTTTTCTATAACATCAAGTGAAACTAAAGCTCTACCTTCTTTTATAAATGGTTTTTTAGCTGCTTTTTCAGGCTTTCCATTATTCTTGATTTCGTCTTTACCTATTTTAATTTTTACAGAATTATATTCTGCTGGATTAAAGTTGAGTACTAGCTCAGTAAGTGTATTTGAGAAAGTCATTAATCTTTCTTCAACTCTACCTGGAAACTCTCTTTCTAGAAAATCTAGATTATCATTTTCTGTATGCCAGATTTCACCGTGTTTTTCGGTTTGAGTATATCCATCCATATCACCCAAATGCCAGTTTGTAGCTTCAAAGTATCCATAAGGGATTCCTCTTTCAACAAAAGGAGCATGGTCACTCCAGTCTCCAGTTGTACCAGCTGGATAGTCTTTATTGTGTCCGGGGTTTGTTTCTAAATCAAGTCCAAGCTCTTTAGCAATTGCTAAGGCTTGTTCTCTTACAAAGCCTTTTTTGCCTAAATCACCATAAACATACATGAAGTCTCCAGCAAGCAGAGAGTCTAAGTTGATCATAGCTACAGTATTATTTACTTCAGCTTGTGTCATGTTTTCCGCATAGTATGAGGAGCCATTTAATCCACCATTTTTAATATTATCGCTATTTTTGAAGCTTTCTTCAGCACCAAAAGCAATAAATCTAACAGTATAAGGAGTTTTAAGGTCTGATATTTTTTCAGCAGTTTCAAGCATTACAGCAACTCCAGAAGCATTATCGTCAGCACCTTTTCCAGTATTGTTTTTTGAATCGTAGTGAGCTCCTATGATGATTTCTCTTTTAGATTCACCTGGTTTTACTGCAATAACATTATATGATGTTACAGTATCATACGGTTTATCGTCTTTTGTTCTTTGAATTTCAAAGCTTTGGAGCTTAGTATCATAGCCCAAATCCATAAATACATCTTCAATATAGTCTTTTGCATCATATTCGCCATTTGTTGCTTGAGTTCTATCACCTATTTCGTCTGAAAGCTCAACAACATGCTTATAAGCAAGTTCTCCTGCATCGGGATCTTTCGTAAGAGCATTTGAAAAAATTGGTGTGACGATAATTAGTGAAGCTAAAGCAAACGCAGAAACTTTTTTCATCATATAATCAATCCTCCTATTTGTAAAATAACTTCCTTATTATAAAGATAACAAGGTAAGCATGAACCATTAGCAATTTTGATTGCAATAATAGATGGTTCATAATATATTTACCCTAAAGTCACTTTAATAAAAATTATATTCAAGTAATTTTTTGAGATTTAAAATTCTTCGATTACAACATCAGAAGGAACTTCGAATTCTGAGTCGTTAATATCTCCTACTTTTAGCTCAGTGACTTCAATAGTCATCTCGCTACCATCCACGCCTTTGCTTACCATTTTCATAGTTATGCCATATTTTTTGCTAACCCAAAGCTTCACTTCTTCATTTGTAGCTTTGTCTTTTGATAAAATAACTGCGCAATTTTCGCCTAGTATTTTCTCATCCCCTACTACCTCAAAGGTCGCAGTATCTACTTGCTCATCTACTGAA
Source organism: Acetoanaerobium sticklandii (assembly GCF_000196455.1). Lineage (NCBI taxonomy): Bacteria > Bacillati > Bacillota > Clostridia > Peptostreptococcales > Filifactoraceae > Acetoanaerobium > Acetoanaerobium sticklandii. The sequence goes on from NC_014614.1 coordinate 509,608, forward strand.
GCAATATCAGTCATGCTGGTATCAGGCATGAACGATGAGTCGCCAGAATCTGCTTTGAATCTCATTCCAGTTTTTTCAGATGCGCTATATGTGATGAATTCACCTGTTTTTGAATCTATTATGTTAATCATTTCGTCGCCATCAGCAACTATACTGCTTTTCACTTTATCTCCTTTATGCCAAGTTTTCATCTGACTTTGCTGGTCTGCCATTGTAAAGGTCTGTGCATAGTAAATACCATCTTTAAATGCATTTTCTCCTTTTTTAAATAATTCTGCTAGGTCAGCAGATTCTTCTTCAGCTGCTGGTTGTTCAGCCTCTGGAGCAGCTTCTTCCTTTGTAGTATCTGGGGCTGGAGCTTCTTCCTTAGGGGAACATCCAGCTAATACAGATGTACCTAATATAGCTGATAAAAATAATGCAATTGCAATCTTTTTCATTATCACAACCTCCTTTTATACTATTTTAATCCTATGATAGATAAAATGCTATAATAATTGAAGATAAAAAGGTATAATATATAAAATTAAGTAATCAGTCGTATATAAAACTAAGGAGGGGGAACTATGCAAGAGAATTTTGAGTTTTGTTCAGTTGACAGTGTATATCTAGCGCAAAAATATTCTACACCGCTTTATGTTATGAGCCAGGATATAATAGAAGAAAAAATAGATTATATTAAGGTGAATTTTTTAGATAAATACCCTCGTACATATGCATATTATGCTAGTAAGGCTTTTTTGACTAAAGCAATGGCTAAAATAATTAAAAAATCAGAAATGGGTATAGATGTAGTATCTTATGGAGAGCTATATACGGCATTAGATGCTGGAATAAATCCAGATAAAATAATGTTTCATGGAAACAACAAATCAAAAGATGAATTGGAATTTGCATTAGAAAGAGGAATAGGAAGAATAGTAGTAGATGGAATAAGTGAGCTAAAGCTATTAATAGAGCTTGCAGGAGAAAGATTTACTGCAAAAATTTTACTTAGAATATCTCCAAATGTGGAGGCACATACTCATAAATATATAAGTACAGGACAGCTAGATTCAAAATTTGGACTTTCTTTTGCCAGCAAAGACTTAGATGAAGCTATAGAACTGGCAATTAAATCAGAGCATATTGATTTTAAAGGCTTTCATTTTCATGTTGGCTCACAGCTTTTTGACAATGAGGCCCATGTAGAGTCAACAAAAAAAGCTATGGAGCTTATTAAAGAAATAAAAGACAAGTATGATTATGAAATAGAGGATTTAAATGTCGGGGGGGGATTTGGAGTAAGATATACGGCTGAAGATGAACCTATGCCACTTGAATATTTTACAGATGCAATTATGGAAGAAGTAATAGCTTTAATTGATAAATATGAGATAATAAGACCGAATATTTTTATAGAGCCAGGAAGATATATAGTAGCTGAAGCAGGAATTACTCTTTATACTGTAGGTAGTGTAAAAAATATTGAGTCAGTTAGGAAATATATATGCATAGACGGAGGTATGGCAGATAATCCAAGACCAGCACTTTATCAAGCCAAATACAGTGCTTGCATAGCAAATAAAATGTATGATGAAGATACTGAGCTAGTAACAGTTGCTGGAAAGTGCTGTGAAAGCGGAGATATATTAATTTGGGATATTAATCTTCCTAAAGTAGAAAGAGGAGACATACTAGCAGTTATGGGAACTGGAGCATATAACTATAGTATGTCGAGCAACTACAATAAGCTTGCAAAGCCTGCAGTGGTTATGATTCATGATAAAGAAGACAGACTGATAGTGCAAAGAGAGTCCTACGAGGATTTACTTAAAAACGATTTAGGTTAGGAGAGATAAGTGTGAACTTACTAGTAACAGGTGGAGCTGGATTTATTGGCTCAAACTTTATTAAATATATGCTAAAGCATCACGATTACAGAATAGTAAACTTAGACTTACTTACTTATGCTGGAAATCTAGAGAACCTAGAGGATATAGAGGGAGATGCTAGGTACAAGCATATTAAGGGAGATATTTGTAATAGAGAGCTAGTAGAAAGTATTTTTAGAAGATTTGACATAGATATGGTGGTTAATTTTGCCGCAGAATCCCATGTTGATAGAAGCATAGAAGACCCTGAAGTTTTTCTTAGAACAAATATAATGGGAACTCAGGCACTACTTGATATTGCTAAAGATTTTTGGAAAATAGATTTATTTGATAAGTACTGCAAAGAGTATAAAAAGGGCGTTAAATTTGTTCAGGTATCGACAGATGAGGTTTATGGCTCTTTAGGTGAAACGGGACTTTTTAAAGAAACAACATGCCTAAATCCCAACAGTCCCTATTCGGCTTCCAAAGCTTCAGCTGATATGATAGTAAGAGCATATAGTGAAACCTATGGACTTCCTGTTAATATTACAAGGTGCTCTAATAATTACGGACCATATCAATTTCCTGAAAAGTTAATTCCTCTAATGATAAATAATGCGATAAATGATAAACCTCTTCCTGTTTATGGCGATGGGAAACAAGTGAGAGACTGGCTTTATGTTGAGGATCACTGCAGTGCTATTGACTCTGTGCTTCATAAAGGAATGCTTGGAGAAGTTTATAATATTGGTGGGAATAATGAAAAACAAAATTTGGATATAGTAAAATTGATTTTAAATGTGCTAGGAAAAGATGAAACTTTAATTACTCATGTAAAAGATAGATTAGGACACGATAGAAGATATGCAATAGACAATACAAAAATAAGTACAGAGCTAGGATGGGAGCCTAAATACACTTTTGATGAAGGTATAAAGCTAACGATAAAATGGTATTTAGACAATCCTAGGTGGATAGAGAAGATTATTTCTTCAGAATACAGAAATTATTATAGCAAAATGTATGAAGGAAGGTAATTGTGGATTATAATTTAAAGAAGTTATTTTTTATAAATGCTTCTTAGGCTAAAAATTGTTATACGAATTTAATAGTTAAGTATTTTTATATCCTAGATTATTAGCATCTACACAATATGTAGATAAGAAGCTAATGATATAGGATATTTTTTTGAACTTTTTTCCTACCTTTTCAAAAATAAATGCATATTGTATAGTAGAAACAGAACATATGTTCGATAGTTGTACAGAGATAGGAGGTAAGGAAATGGAGACAAATACTTACGAAGATATAGAACAAGCGCTTATAGGCTATAAGGAAGCTACTGCTACTTGGGATAAACAAGAATATCTAAGACAGCTTTTAGCTTACATTACTCCTCTGATAAAGAAAAAAATAAGACACTATTTTGGATATGTAGATGAGGATTTACTTCAGCTAGGATATGTTAGGACTATTGAATTAATTGATAATTATGAACTGGAAAGAAATATATTATTTATGGGATATATGAAAAGAATGCTAGGATGTTATTACTATGATGAGAAAAGAAAACAAGCTAAGGTAGCGGATTTAGTAGAATACGATGAGACCTTTATGGAATCAGATTATGACCATGGTTATTTCGATATCGAACTAGAAGATTTATTAAAGGGTCTTTCATATAAAGAAAGATATGTAGTTGAAAGGCACATTATGGAGAAGAGCTTACTAAAAAATGTAGCTAAGGAACTCGATGTTTCCTATGTCTATGCAAAAGAATTAAAAAGAAATGCTATAAAAAAGCTTAGAGTTTTAATTTGTTTATAGTTTAACGTAAAATAATGTTATAAACTATGTTTTAATATACTTATTCAGGGTATATTTAAAGTAACTAGAATTAGTAATATATTCGTACTCCTTTAGTTAGAATTTCCCAATTTGTATGAAAAAGGCAAACTACAGGAAACTGTAGGACGCAAAGCGAGGAGTCTAAGACTGAATACTAACTCAGTTATGATAGTCCAGCCGCCATATTTTTTTATATGGCGGCTTTTTGAGTTAAGATAAGTTATGATTGTCCCGTTGCCATCCAAAACTTGGTTTTTAAGTTTAATGGATGGAGGTGTCAAAAATGAGAAAAAACAGAAGATTCTTAGCAATTATCATGGTATTAGCATTTTTAGGCTGGTCATTTAACGCTCAACGAGTATTCGCAGATAGTGAAATACCCCCTGAAATTCAGCAAGAAGAACAAGAAGTAGTTGATGAGGAACAAAACGAAGAACAACCGGAGAATAATTTAGAGCCTGAGAATGAAGAAGAAGTAATAGAAGAAGAACCTTTTGAAGAAGAGGAAGTAATAGAAGAAGTAATCGAGGAAGAAATAGTGGAGGAAATAATTGAGGAAGAACCTATTGAAGAAATAGTAGAAGAAGTTATTGATGAAGAGATTGAAGAAATTATTGAAAATGAAGAAGTACCAATGTCTTTAATGAAAGCTCCAGAAATCCTTGATGTAGATGTTCAGTATTCAGGACCAGCAGCTCAGCAACCAATAGATGAAGCTAATTTTAAGCTTGAAGAAACTGGATATGAAACTGAAAAAGTTGATGATTCTCCAAGAGGTAGTGGAACTATTTCATTAGATAATGAAGAATTTATTAAGTGGTTTGTAAGTGAAGATGCGAAGTATCTATCTTGGGAAACAAGCTCATCAAATGTAACAGTATATAAAGTATATGTAAAAGGTGGACAAGGAGAAGACGGAACTAAAGGTTATCTATATGTTTATGATCCTACAATCAGTTCTGATAGTGGATTGCATCCAGCAGTAAATAAGAATGATAGTATCGCTGCTATTAGCCATTTCTCTTTCTTATTTGGATTAGTGATACCAGAAGATCCTGAGGACCCAGAAGACCCTGAGGATCCAGAAGACCCTGAGGATCCAGAAGACCCTGAGGATCCAGAAGATCCAGAAGACCCTGAAGACCCTGAAGACCCTGAAGATCCAGAAGACCCAGAAGATCCTGAGGACCCAGAAGAACCAGAAAACCCTGAAAACCCTGAAGAACCTGAAGAACCTGAAGAACCAACAGTTCCTGAAGATGATGACGATGATGATGATGTAGTAGTAATTGAAGAAGAGGAGACTCCTTTAGCATTACCAGGAGAACCTGATGTATTTGTAGCAACTGTAACTTCTATAAATACTCCTGAAGAAATAGTAGAAGAAGAAGTTCCTCTTGGAGTACCTCAAGTCGAAGAACCTGAAGAAGAAATAATAGAAGAAGAAGTACCACTAGCAGCACCAGAACTTCCTAAAACAGGTGGATTTGCACCAGAACTTCTATATGCTTTAGGCTTAAGCTTAATTAGTGTAGGATTTAAGTTTAGAAAATAAATTTTAAAACTATCAAATCTTATTTAACACAAATATAATTATAAATTAAATTTTAATCGTTAAACTGCTCAGCTTTTAGAGCAGTTTTTTTTTCATGTTTACAAAATATAGAAAAAAATTATTTACTTTTGAATTTTTTTAATATAGAATTGTTTTAGTGATTAATAACTAGTTAATACTACATAACAAAATAGTTATTTAATCCTACTTAATGAAAAAGGCAAACTATGGGAAACTGTAGGACGCAAAGCAAGGAGTCTAAAGCTTAGTTTTAAGCAATGATAGTCCAGCCGCCATATTTTTATGGCGGTTTTTTTATTGGCTTAGACAAAGCAATGATAGTCCAGCTACCATCTAACAAGCTTATTTAATTTAGTTTAAAGATGGAGGGAATGTATGAGAAAGGTGAAAAAAAACAGATTATTAGCACTGTTATTAATGGGATCGTTGCTATTTTCTAATTATGGGATAATGGCATACGCAGATGAAATTCCTACGGCACAGTCAGATAGCGGTGTGACACAAGATGGAGGGACACAAGCACCATCACAAGATGAAGGAACACAAACGCCATCACAAGATGAAGGAACACAAACGCCATCGCATGATGAAGGAACACAAACACCATCGCAAGATGAAGGAACACAAACACCATCGCAAGATGAAGGAACACAAACACCACCGCAAGATGAAGGAACACAAGCACCATCGCAAGATGGAGGATCACAAGCACCATCGCAAGATGGAGGAACGCAAACACCACCGCAAGATGGAAATCCTCCTCAAATAATAGAAGTAGAACCTGCTAAGGTTGAGATTGTGGATTATAAAGAAACACAAAATGTCGATAAAAATGGTAATAAAATCATAGCAAAGGAAGTTGAATATAGCAATACAGGAACAGAAGGTGAAACGATTACTGAAATAGTTCCAAAATGGGGAGATTTTAATGATGAGGAATATGAAACAAAAGTATTTGATTTAAAAAATACTAAAGATTCTAAAGAAGATGTTACGGCGTATTGTAATGATATAGATACAAACCTTAAAAATAATTCAAAGTATTCAGTGCAAGAATTACCTCAAAATAGTAAAGATATTAAAACATCTGAGAAATTAAGAGGAATAGTTTTAAATGGTTATGATCCGAATACAAATATTGAGACTTATAGAAGTGAATTATTAAAAGATGCATCAAAATATCTTACACAAAATCAAATAAATAATTTAACAGAAGAAGATGCTATCGCAGCAACACAGATGGCAGTTTGGAAGTTAGATAATCCTAATAAAAAATTTGTTGATTATGATTGGGAAAAAGGTTTTTTAGGGATAAAAAAGAGAGTTGAAGATGAGAAAGTTGTTAAATTAGCAGAGTACCTATCTAAACAAAAAGAAAGTGACCCTTCTAAAAATAATCTTAAAATAGAAGCGAAAGCGACTGATGAAAATACTGCCGTTAAGTTAGAAAATGGTGAAGTATCAGTAAATTATACATACTCTATATTAAATAGAGTAAATGAGCAAGTACAGACTTTCTTAGAAGTATTCGTAAATGGAAATCAGCTGGATACTAACGCCTATACGGTAGTGGATTTAGGAAATGGTAATAAATCTTTGAGCTTTAAGAATGCTATTGAAGATAAAACTAAAAATGCTGAGATTGAAGCAAAAATTGTAATAAAAGGAACATATGCAGTTGAAGATGTATATGACTTAGTGCCAACAAAGGATAATAAAAACACTCAAAGACTTGTTAGTACACCAATGCTTATGAGCTACAATTTACCAACATTAAAACAAATGTTTAAAATAGAGTACACTGCACCAAAAGTAGAACTAGTAGACCCGGATGAACCAGGAGAAGATGAGCCAGGAGAAGATGAGCCAGGAGAAGATGAGCCAGGAGAAGATGAACCAGGGGAAGATGAACCAGTAGAAGATGAGCCAGGAGAAGATGAACCAGGAGAAGATGAACCAGTAACACCAGGTGGCGGAGGAGGAACGACTAATCCTCCAGTTGTAGAACCGCAACCAGAGCCTACTAATCCAACACCACAACCTACAACTCCAGTGGCACAAAATGACAATGACGACGATGATGAAGATATAGAGGATGAAGCTACACCTCTTGCAGCACCACAAATTATACCAGTAGCTTTACCTGTAGCTACTCTAGCTTCAGCAGAACAAACGGAAGAAGTAATAGATGAAGAAACTCCTTTATCTGCTCCGCCAGTTATGGAGACTGAAGAAGAAATAATAGAAGAAGAAGTTCCACTTGATGCACCAGCACCTGTTCTTCCTAAAACAGGAGGATTTGCACCAGAACTTCTATATGCTTTAGGAGCAAGTTTAATAGCTACGGGATTAAAGATTAGAAAGAAATAGTTTTCGAAAATGAACATTAAATATTTTATGTTTAAATAAAAAAACTGCTCATAAAGGGCAGTTTTTTTATGGGAATAATTTAGTTTGATTGGATTGAAAAATAGGTTATTTGTCTATGAACAGAATAGATAATTACTTTAATACTTATATATTTTTATTGCTTTAATCAACTTGATTTAAGAGCATGGGCTTATATTGTTCTTTAAGCCCAGAATATATTATTTCGTTTGGTATTAGGAAAACAGGAGTGCCTGTAGCATAGGGAGCTATTTCATAAATGTCAAACTGAATGTAGAGATTTCCATCTTCTATATAAAATTGCGGCATTTGACTTATGCTTACAAATCTAAGATTTTTTTCTTGGAAATATACTTTTCCAGAAATATCTTTTTTTATTTGATTTGTAATTTCTTTGTTTATAACGTTTTTATAATCAAAGTCAGATTTGAATAAATCTTCTAAGCTCAATTCTTTTCCAGAAGAAGTATCTATATTGTAAGTAGCCAAGGCAGTTACAGGATTTGCTTTACCTGTGTTCTGCGTGTATGTGGCAACCATACTCAATATGTTTTGATTTGAGGTTTTTATCTCGAAATCAGTAGTTACAGAGTAAGGAACAAACGATTCAGCTTTTGAGTTTGATTTTGATAGTGATTTAATATTGTTCATGTAGTTGTATACTTGATTTTTTAGCTTTAAATTCAAAGCTGCTTGAGTATTTTGATTCTGAAGATTTGATATGACTGGGTATTTAATATCATAAGAAAAGGCTTCAGTTTCTCCAAAATCACTTTCTATCCGTATTTCAACTGGCTGAGGCAAAGAGGCAGTAGCTTTTGCATCGTAGCTAGCATTTTTTTTAGAAGATGTTACTGCATTAGTAAAGCTTTCAGGTTTTTCAATTACCGAGCAAGCAGTTAGTGTGACAACTATGATGGTAATCATATTTAATAAAAGTAATTTTCTCACATTAATGCCTTCTTTCTAACCTTATATGTTTCTATTATATCAAAACTAAGTACTTTATTACATTATAATCTTTAGGACTTAATGATTAGTTACATATTCTTTAAAGAAAAATGACAGTAAATATGGTATGATATTTTTGGAAAGAGGTGAAGCTTGTGAGGGTTTTAGATGTTGTATTTGATAATCATCCTATATTTGATAGCAATACTATTTCTTTTGAAACAGAGGATAAAAAAATTCTAGATACTATTATTTTAGCTGGGATTAATGGTTCAGGTAAAACTACTCTGCTTTCTAGTATTTTCAAGACATTTAAAAAGCTAGAGGATAACAAATTCTGTTTAGATGAAAAAGATACAGTAAATTTACATTTAGATATAAATGAAGATGAACTTGAGAAAGCACCTAAAATGATTTATCTTCCATCTGAGGTGAGATTTCAAAGTATTCATAACTCCAATCAAGCTGATGAGATACCTCTTGCCTATTGTATTGATGATAAAAGCACTCATGATATAATTTCATATATCAAGCAGGCTTTTGATAAGCAGATTTTTTCGAATCCAGAAACAACGGTAGGAAAGAGTATAGATGCAGTGTGCGATGAAATAAATTCTATTTTTTCAATTCTAGATATGGATGTTTATTTGGTAGGAATTAAAGACCCTAAAACCAAGATGCCGCTGTTTAGAAATGAGTCAGGAGTAGAGTTTGATATTAACGGGCTTTCATCTGGAGAGAAACAGCTGTTTATTAGGCTTTTATCTCTTAAATCTCTAGAGCCTGAAGGTTGTGTGATTTTGATAGATGAGCCAGAGATTTCGCTTCATCCATCATGGCAGCAAAGAATAGTTGAAGTATATCAAAATATAGGTAAAGATAACCAAATAATCATAGCTACCCATTCTCCACACATTATTTCATCAGTGAAAAGAGAATCACTCAAAATTCTATCTAAAAAAGAGAGATGGGTAAAGGTAATAAATGGTGAGAATCTAGATGAGACCTATGGTGTTACAGCAGATATGATATTGCTTGATATCATGGGACTTTCGACAACTAGGCATCCTCACATCCAAGAGAAAATTGATGAGTTAAAAAGCATGGTTAGAAATGAGCTTTACGAAACTGAAGAGTTTAAACTATTATATGAAGATATTACAGGAGTCATAGGGACAATAGACCAGGATATTTTACTGGTTAATATAGAAATAGCTAGAAGAAAGGGACTAAAAAATGCTGGACATTAAAAAGGCAGATCCTCCAGATTTTTTACTAGAATTTATAGAAGAAAAGTCTAATGCCAGTTATAAGAATATGCGTGGAGATATGAGAAAGGATTTACGTCATTATATTGCATATAATGAGCAGTGCAAATCTTCGAGATGTTTTTGCGCTTATTGCGAGAGAGAGATTGTTGTGAATTCAGACAATGCCAATGGCTCGCATATTGAACATATCAAGCCGCAATCTAGATTTCCAGAAGATGATTTGGATTATGACAATATGATTGTTTCATGTAATGCTAAGGAAAGCTGTGGGATAAGAAAAGGAAGCCACTATTTCGAAGGCTTTATAGATCCAGTTAATTTTTCACCAGATGTTTTTTTTATTTATGACCTTATGACTGGAGAGATAATTCCAAAAGAAGGAATAAAAGATAGTAATACTCCAGCGTATAAAAGTCTAGATTTGCTAGGCTTAAACAGTGTAAGACTAACTGATGCAAGAAAGCGTGTGATAGTTGAAATAGATAACTTACTTAAATTTATGAAGAAAGAAGATATAAGACATTTTTTAAAGCAGTTCCCAAGCTTATTGGATTATATGCTTAAATAGATGAAAGAAGGAAAAAAATGGCTGATTTAAATTACAAGGCAGAGGATATTGTTTATAAAGTAAAGGAAATAGGCGGATATATGGAGCTAGAGCTTCCTCGCAAGGAATCTTATTATTATGGACCTGATGTAGTTGAGGTAAATACTGGAAGGGCAGCTATTTATCATGCAATAAAAGCTTCGAAAGCAAAAAAGCTGTATTTGCCACATTATTTATGTACTAGTATGCTTCAGGTTATTGAGCCTCTTAATTTAGAGTTTGAGTTTTATAATATAGATGAGAATTTTATGCCTATATTTGATAGACAAACTACTGAGGACGAAGCCTTCTTATATATTAATTATTTTGGAACTGCAAGCAATAATACTATAAAGAAGCTAAAAAATTGCCATAAGAATTTTCTAATGGACAATACTCAGGCTTTTTTTGCAAAGCCAATTAAAGGAGCTTACAGTCTTTATTCTGCCAGAAAGTTTTTTGGTGTAAACGACGGTGGCTATTTAATCAAGGATGGCATTCAAAAAATAGATTTAGAAAGCGATATATCCTATCCTCATGCTATTCATCTTTTAAAAAGAATAGAAGAGGGAGCGAACGCCGCATATCTTGACAATATGAAAAATGAAGATAGGTTTGATGACTTTAATCCTATAGGAATGTCAAAACTCAGCAAAAGGATTCTTGAAAGCATTGACTATGAAGAGGTAAAGCTAAAAAGACAGAGAAATTTTTACTATCTTCATTCAAAACTGAAAGACCTTAATAAGCTAAATCTTGAGCACAGCTTTGAAGCGCCTATGGTATACCCCATGCTTATAGAGCATAAGGATTTAAGAGCCTATCTAGTTAGTAAGAAGATTTATGTACCACATTGGTGGAAGGATGTTCTTTCTAGAGTAGAAAGTAACAGCTTTGAACATTATTTGTCGACTTATCTTTTAGCTCTGCCTATAGACCAGAGGTATGATTTAGAGGATATGGACTATATTGTGGGACATATAAAAGCTTTTGACAACAGTATTTTGCTATAGAAAAATTGCTAATAAAGAGGATAAACTATGGATGAAAAGAAACTAAATAATATAGCTAGTAGCATGGACAAAGTTTTTTGGAGCTTTTGGGACAATCTGATTTATAAAGCTTTAGAATCAAGCGTTGATATTATGCCACCTAGGCTTCAAAAACTAATTGCAAATTATTATACTGATGCTAGAATTAGGAAGCTGTATTTTGATAGATTAGGTGTAAAGATGGGCGAAGGAAGCTTTGCTAATTTAGGTATGAAAATCATAGTATCAGCAAATCATAGATATAGCATAGAAATAGGAGATAATGTATCTATAGGACCCAATTTGACTTTAGTTACAGAGGCAGCAGCCGGCAACGGAAAGGAAATCAACACCTTGCCTTATGTAAAGGAAAAGCTTACTAAGGAAGCTAAAATTTATATAGAGGATGAAGTGTGGATAGGGGCTAATGTCGTGATTCTTCCAGGTGTAAGAGTTGGAAGATGCAGTGTTATAGGAGCTGGGGCAGTTGTAAACTCTAATGTCGAGCCATATAGCGTATATGCAGGAGTTCCAGCAAGAAAGATTAGAGATTTGGAAAAGGAGTAGGCATGGATAAAGTATCAATTATAGTTCCAATTTATTACAATGAACTAAATATACCTCACTTATATGAGCAAATGAAAGAAAAAATCCTATCAAGAACTGATTTTGAAGCTGAAATTGTCTGCGTAGATGATGGCTCAAAGGACGGTTCATATAAAGCTCTGCTAGAGCTAAGAGAAAAAGATGATAGGTTCAAGGTAGTCAAGCTGTCTAGAAATTTTGGTTCACATACAGCTATACTTGCAGGCTTTGCTCATGCGACTGGAGACTGCATGACTATGGTAGCTGCTGACCTTCAGGAACCTCTGGAAATAATTATAGAGATGTATGAAAAATGGAGGCAAGGCAAAAAAGTAGTAATAGCAGTTCGCAAGGACAGAGAGGATGGTTTTTTTCAAAAACTGTTTTCCAATACATATTATTCTCTGATGCAAAAATATGCACTAAAAGACATGCCTAGTGGAGGCTTTGATTGTTTCTTTATCGATAAAAAAGTAAGAGATGTACTGGTATCCATGAATGAAAAAAATTCTTCTATTGTGGGACAGGTGCTCTGGGCTGGATTTGAAATGGACAAGATTTACTATGTGAGAAAAAAACGAGAAATAGGGGAGTCTAAATGGACTTTATCAAAGAAAATTAAGCTCTTTATTGATTCCTTTATGGCTTTTTCTTATGTCCCTATCAGATTTATATCTACGCTAGGTATATTTATTTCTATAGTTGGATTTATCTTAGCAGTATTTTTGATTGTGAATAAGTTTATGTTCAATGTGCCTGTTCAAGGCTGGACTACTATGATGATTACCCTACTAATGCTCTCTGGAATACAGATGCTTACTCTAGGAGTTATAGGGGAGTATCTATGGAGAAATTTTGATGAGAGCAGAGGAAGACCTACTTACATAGTAGAAGAAACTCATGGAATAGATGAGTAAGTAAAAGAGATTGAGAGTGAATTTATATGGTCTATTGTTTTTATGATATAGCTACAAATGAAAAAACTAAATGCAGTAAAACGGATTTTGACTTTAGATTCAAAGCTTTAAAGACAAACGAGGTTTTGTTTTTTGATAGCGAAGACTTTCATTTATATCACAGCAAAAATGCAGATGAGGTTTACTTTTTAGGATTTTTGAAGGAGTCTAAAGCAATAGGCTACTGCATAGTTGGATTAAGGGATAATAGTGGGAGAGCTATGCTTTGCATACCTTATTCTTCTCCTTTTTCTACCTTTTATTTTAACCCTAAAATAGATGACCTAGATAAAGCGAGATGTATAAATGGCTTAAAATCTATGGCAAATGAGCTAGATGCAGATTTTAGGCTTATCCTCGCTCCGGATATTTATGATGAAACACTTGCTATAAGCATGGGACTAGTTCTAGATGAAGGCTTTAAGCTACAATATTCTCATGTAAACAATTACTATAATCTAAAAGAGATTACGGATATAGATGAGTTTGTATCTGAAAGAGCCCATAGCTTTAGAAAAAATTTGAATAAAGCTATGAGGTCAAATCTAGTTATCAGACTTAATGATGATAGCTTTCTTCAAAATGCCTATGAAGTTATCAAGCTAAATAGGGCTGAAAAGGGCTATCCTCTAGCTATGAGTTATCAGCAGATTTTAGATATATCTATCATGGATAAATCCAAGGTAGATGCCTTCGTTGTCTCAAGTGAGCAGACGGATATAGCAGCCGCAATAGTTTTTGAGATTAGCTCTAATGCAGTTCAAGTAGTTTACTGGGGAGCTTTAGATGAATACTCTAATCTTAGACCGATGGAGTTTTTAGCAATGAATGTAGTAAAGTACTACAAAGAAAAAGGCTATGACTATGTAGATATAGGTCCATCAACGGCAGATGATAAAATAAGTCATGGACTACTTAGATTCAAAAAGACTATAGGTTGTCACACGAATTTTAAGCCTGTATTTTTATGGCAGACTAGGGGGAGCTATGATAGTGACTAAAATTAAAGACCTTTTTTCTAAGGCGCTAATAATACTTAGTTTTTTTCTATTTTTGTCAATTTTCGTATATATAAACTACATAGCATCTCCAAACTTTAAAGCTCCAGTGCTTAAAAGCTTAGTTCTTACTTTAGGCTTTTTACTTATATTTATAGCTGTGGATTATTTTATGGATAAATTTAAAAATAAAAAGGCAGTTTATTATGCTATTATTGGCATAATAATATTTGCTGGACTGCTAATAAGACTCTACTGGACAAACTCAGTGAGTACTATTCAGATTTCAGATTTTGGACGTATGTGGGAAAGCGCTGGAGAAATAGCTGAGGGAAATTTCAGCAGATTTCAAAAAAACGGATATCTTTATACCTATCCTCATCTTGCCTTTACTACCTTGTTTTATAGTCTTATTCATATGATTACAGGCTCTAGTCTTATGGCGATGAAGTTTGTAAATATAGGCTTGTCACTTCTGACAGCTTTATTGGTTTATTTGATTTCTGGAGAGTTATCAAATGGAAAAAAAGCTACTGCTATTTTTATCATGGCTATAAATTCTCCATTTATTTTCTTTAATAATATTTTGGATTCTCAAAATCTAGCAGCCCCAGTATTTTATTTTGCGGTGCTACTTTATTTAAAGGTTTTTAAGAAGAAAATTCATCCTCTTTATTTGGTGGCTGTAGGAGCACTGCTTTCGCTTGGAAATCTGTTTAGATCTGTAGGTCCAATATTTGTAATAGCAATTATAATGCATATGCTTATTTTTTCTTCATATTCTCTAATTCAAAAAAGAAAAAAAGGGAAGCCTTTGAAGCTGGATAAAGCGCTTTTAGGGCCTTTATGTCTCGTACTTATGCTAGTAGCTATGTATGTGACTACTTTTGTATTAAATTATATTTTTATATGGGCAGGAGTATTCCAAAAGCCTACCTGGGATACTGGCGGAAACCTTATTTTATATATAAATGCAGGGTTTAATCACGAGAGCAATGGAATGTGGAATCAGGAAGATTATGACTTGCTTAGAGATGTTGGCTTTGACTATGATAAGGCTGAGATAGAAGCTAGAAAAAGATTAGAGCAAAGGCTATCGGATAAGGATAAGGTGCTTACTCTTATTTCGAACAAGTACCGCACTCAGTGGGGGGCCGGAGATTTTGGAGGACTTTACTGGTCTACAGTAGAGCTTGAATCTAATCCTAAAGCGACAAATGATATGCTAGTATGGCTCAATTATCATTTTTATTATGTGCAGGCTTTTTACAGCGCTCTTATTCTAGCTATAATGCTGAAGCTTGCAAGAGGCTACTATAAAAATGAAATTAAACCGGAATTTTATTTTGGGCTGATTTTGTTTGTAGGGTTTGTTTGTCTTCATACCCTTATAGAAATGCAGCCTAGATACGGATATATAGCAATGCCTATGATTACAGCACTTGCGGCGGCATCGATAGGCGAAAGGAGAAGTACTTATGAAGGTAGCGTTTAATGTTTTAGATAGACAGTTTATGATGCATAAAGAGGAATATGAAGCTAAAGCTTTAGAGGTGCTTAGAAGTGGATGGTATATACTTGGCAAAGAGGTTGAAGCGTTTGAAACTGAGTTTGCTAAATATTTAGGAAGCCGTCACTGCGTTGGATTAGCGAGTGGCCTAGATGCAATAGTGCTAGCCTTTAGGGCACTTGATATAAAAGCTGGTGATGAGGTTATAGTTGCTGGAAATGCATATATTGCCTGCGTGATGGGAATAAGCATGAACAATGCAGTACCTGTATTTTGTGAGCCAGATGAATATTACAATATAGATGCATCAAAGATAGAAAGCCTTATCACCTCAAAAACGAAAGCAATTTTGGCAGTTCACTTATATGGACAGCCTTGTGATATGAAAAGTATAAAGCAAATATGTGATAAGCATAAGCTATACTTGGTTGAGGACTGCGCTCAGTCTCATGGTTCAACCTATGATGGCATCATGACAGGAAGATTTTCAGATATAGGCTGCTTTAGCTTCTATCCGAGCAAAAATTTAGGAGCTTTTGGAGATGCAGGAGCTATAGTAACTGATAACAGCGAGCTTGCTGATAAAATCAGAGTACTTAGAAATTATGGCAGTGAGAAAAGATACTACAATGAGGTTGTAGGATATAACTCTAGACTAGATGAGCTTCAGGCAGGTCTTCTAAGAGTGAAGCTAAAATATCTAGATGAACTAAATAAGGAGCGTATAGATATAGCTAAAAGGTACCTAAGTGAA
Source organism: Acetoanaerobium sticklandii (assembly GCF_000196455.1). Classification (NCBI taxonomy): domain Bacteria; kingdom Bacillati; phylum Bacillota; class Clostridia; order Peptostreptococcales; family Filifactoraceae; genus Acetoanaerobium; species Acetoanaerobium sticklandii. The sequence goes on from NC_014614.1 coordinate 525,918, forward strand.
GTTGATAACCCTAAGATTATTTTGCCAAAAATTTTGGACAAGGCTATGCCTATATGGCATTTATTTGTAGTAAGGGTAAAAGATAGAGCAGAATTTATCAGTTATTTAAATGAATGTAATATAGGAAGCGTTATTCATTATCCCATACCTCCTCATCTTAGTCAGGCTTACGAGTATTTGGGATATAAAGAAGGGGATTATCCTATAACAGAAAGCTATGCGAACGAGGTAGTGAGTTTGCCTATTTACAACGGAATGACTAAAGAAGAAGTAGACTATGCCATAAAATGCTTAAATAAGTATTAATAAGAATTCGGTTTTTGAGGAAATGGAGAGTTGTATGGATAAAAAGTTTAAAGTTATAGATTTTCAGGAACTAGGAGATCCTAGAGGTCATTTAGTTGTCGCAGAAAGTAATAAAGAGGTTCCGTTTTTAATTCAGCGTATTTTTTATATCTACGGAACAAAGGACGGTGTAGTAAGAGGACAGCATGCTAATAGAGAGTCTGAGTTCATGCTTATAAATCTTCAAGGAAGTGTCAAGATAGTGATAGATGATGGAAGGCAAAAGGATACCGTAATTCTAAATAAAGCCCATCAGGGAGTTTATCTCGATAAAATGGTGTGGAAGGATATGTGCGAATTCTCTAGCGACTCTATTTTACTGGTATTATCTAGCATGTCTTATGATGCTTCAGAATATATAAGAGACTATGATGAATTTGTCAGGGAAGTGAATGATGGCAAACTTGATTAATAAGATAAAAAACAGCAGTTTTTTCGGCTTTGCACTTGTGGGAGCAATTAATACAGGTTTTTCCTTTATAATTTATATTTTGCTTTTAAGATTGGATTTATACTATATTTTAGCTAGCATACTGGCGTATATAGCAGGTATAGCTGTAAGCTATCTACTAAATACTAAGTTCGTTTTCAAGGAAGAAAAAACAATAGGAAATCTTTCTAAGTTTGTAAGTGTATATCTTACCGCACTTGTTATAAATACGGGGCTGCTATATGCTCTTGTAAACCTAATTGGATTTAATCCAGTGCTTGGACAAATCGGTGTGACGTGTTTAGTTCTATTTTATAATTATGTACTTCAAAAGCTTTGGACATTTAAAAAGGCCTCTTCATAATGAAGAGGCCTTAATTTTATCTGCTTAATTTACTCTTCTTCCGTAAAGGAAGTTCTTTCTTGTACTTAAATCGTCTATACGAACGCTTTTTCCAGGGCTAGGAGAGTGAATGAATTTTCCACTTCCGATGTAGATACCTACATGGCCTGGGAACATTACTAAATCTCCAGCACGAAGCTCGCTTCTAGATACTTTAGTTCCTACCTTGCCTTGAGCTGATGATGTTCTTGGAAGGCTAACTCCAGCTTTTCTGAATACATATTGAGTAAAGCCTGAACAATCAAAGCCTTTTGGAGTGGTTCCACCCCATTTATATGGTACTCCTATGTAATCTTTTGCTATTGCTACTACTCCTGAAACCTTTGGTTTTGTTCCATAAGCTACGATTTTAGGTGATGAAGGCTCAACAACTGTTTCGCTTATAACAGTTTTCTCGACAGCTTCACCGTTTATTTCTACTACTTCTCTAACTACTTCTTTAATGCCGTTTGTACCTTCTGATTTAACTTTTGTAGTTCCCTCAGTCAGGGTAGAGTCGGCTACTCTTTGCTCTGCTTTATATATTGGTAGATTTACATTATCCTGATAAGTAACCTTAACATCTATCAGAGGCTTACCTTCTTCTGCTACTTCTGTTTCAGGAATTTCTCTGCTAACACTAGAACGAGAAACTGTAGAAGCGCTTGTTGGTGACTTAACTATTGCGAGTGCCTGATAGCTATTTAAGATTTTTTCTATGTTGATTTTTTCAGCTTTTACTAGATTTACTTCTTGAACGAATTCTACTTTTGCATTTTGTTTTGAAGCTACAAATGGAGCTTTGATGGCATCTAATATATTCTGGGCAGTTTTTTCATCCTTTACCGCCATGAGTACCTTACCGTCTGACTTAATTAGATAGCCTGGTGATTTGATTTCCAAAGCAGACATAGCAGATAGTTTCATGTCTTCTTGCTCAGTCAAATCATTTCCATTTAACTTCCCTTTGTTGTACTCGAGATTTGCTTCGTAAGTGATATCCTTACCTTTTGATTCACGAAGCTCTGTATCGAGCTGAGTCATCATTTTTTCTACATGAGAGATTCTTTTTACGAATCCAACATGTTTTTCATTTAGCTTTACCTCATAACCTACACCGGGTTGGTAGTAGACTAAAAAGCCTAAAAGACAAACAAGAGCAGCTAGCGAAAATAGGTATATTCTATTTTGCAGAAGTTTTCTCTTGATTTCTTTCGAAATTTTAATCATAAGAACTTCCTCCAAACTTTCTGGTTATTTTGGTATGGTACTAAAAAATTATAACACAAAAAAATTTTAAATAACACCCTTTAATTACAAAAAAGTAACAGTTTGATTTTTTTGAAAACAAAATCAATTATGTGCTGTATAATGATTAGTGTATTATTACAAACAATACACTAATTGTGTACATTATAAAAAAAGGAGAAAATACAATGGGTTTAGAAAAACTAAAAAATCGTTTCAAAAAAACTAGTGAACAGGATTCAGTAAAAGAAGAGAAGAAAAAGTTTTTTAAAGGCAAGAAAAAAATTATCATCCCAGTACTTATAATAGTGATTTTAGGAGCCTCTATTTTTGCATGGAGCAAAAGTAAAGGAGAACAAAATCCTATGGTTACAACTATGCCTCTTACAAAAGGAACTATAGAGCATAGTCTATCCATAACTGGAAAAATAGAAGGAACTGACAGTGCAGAAATTTCTTCATCACTAAATTATGAAATAGTTCAAATCAATGTTAAAGAAGGAGATTATGTAGAAAAAGGTCAAGTATTAGCTGTACTAGATGATAAGGATTTAAAGCAAGAAATAAATCTATCGCAAAAGGATTTGGAGCTAGCTGAACTACAATATAAAGAAAATATAGATTCAAAGTCAAAGCTAGATACTTCGACAGCTTCTGCTAATATTTCTGTGAATCAATCTCAGATAGAATACGATGAAGCTAAAAGACAGCTTGAAATAAAAAAAGCACTATTTGAAAGTGGAGCTATTCCAAAGGAAGAATATACTCAAGCTGAGATTAGCGTTCAAAAATCAGAAATAGCATTAGAGCTTGCTAAGGATGGGCTTAGAAAAGCAAAATTGGATGTACAGAAAACTATAGATGAACAGTCGCCTAAAGCTTCTGACAAAAAAGCTCTAGAAATAAAAAGAGAGCAATTGAATCAGAAACAGCAGGATTTGGAAAAGGTGTATATTAAAAGCCCAATAAGCGGAACTGTTACTAGAGTTAATGCTAGATTAGGAAGAACTCCTCAAGCCAGCGATGACAATAAACCTCTGTTTGTAGTAGAAAATCTATCTGACCTTAGAATGAAGGTATCTATAAGTGAATTTGATATCGGAAGCATAAAAGCAGGTTTAGGAGCTGAAATATCTGCAGATGTGCTTGGCAGTGATAAAGTAAATGCTCTTGTATATAATATTTCACCAACTGGAGAGCCTAAGGAAGGTGGAAACAGCAAGGAAATGGTTATACCAGTTATACTTGATATAGTAGACGAGGACCCAAGACTAATAGCTGGAGTTACTGCTTCTGCAAAAATTATGATTGAGCAAAAAGATAACGTATTTAAGGTGCCTTATGAAGCTGTTTTAGAAGAAGATGGAAAAAATTATCTAGTGATAGAAAAAGATAACGTTCTAAAAAGAGTGCCTGTTGAGCTAGGACTAGAAAGCGATGTAGAGCTTGAGGTCATATCATCAGAGCTTAAGGAAAATGATTCAGTAGTACTATCTCCTGATCCAAGCTATATAGATGGAATGAAGGTGGAGAAAATGCCAGAAATGGGAGCTGAAATCAAGACTGAAAATTAAGATTAATAATTAAGCAAGAGCAATCCTGACTATTCAAGCAGTAACAATTGCTAATGTAGCTACAGGAGTCTTGCATACTAATTATAAAAGGAGAAAGCTATGCAAACTTCAGTGGAAAGTAAAAACTCAGAAGATGTTTTATTGGAGCTAAAAGAGTTATATAAGATTTATATAATGGGAAGTGTAGAGGTTCAGGCACTAAGAGGCATCGATTTGACTATAGAAAAAGGTGAGTTTATATCTATAATGGGAACCTCTGGTTCAGGTAAATCAACTCTAATGAATATAATAGGATGCCTAGACGGACCTACAAAGGGAAACTATTTCTTAGAGGGAATAGATATTAAGGAAAAATCAGAGGATGAGCTTTCGTTTATAAGAAACCAGAAAATTGGCTTCGTATTTCAGTCGTTTAATTTAATTGCAAGAACCTCTGCTGTAAAAAATGTAGAGCTACCAATGATATATGCAAAGATGCATGCGAATGACAGACATGAAAGAGCCAAGCAGTTACTTGAAAAGGTAGGACTTGGAGATAGAATTCACCATATGCCAAATGAGCTCTCAGGTGGGCAAAGACAAAGAGTGGCAATAGCTAGAGCTCTTGCCAATGAGCCACCTATAATGCTAGCTGACGAGCCAACTGGAAACCTAGATTCGAAATCGAGTATAGAGATTATGGAGATATTTAGGAATCTAAATGAAGAAGGTAAAACTGTTATCATAGTTACTCATGAGAGAGATATAGCTGAGTATACAGATAGGATAGTTACCTTTAAAGATGGACAGATAGTAAGTGATGAAAGAAGGTAAAAAATGTTACTTATAATGGAAAATATAAAGCTTGCCCTGTCTAGTATACGGGCTAATAAAATGAGGTCATTTTTGACTATGCTAGGTATAATAATAGGTATTTCATCGGTTATTACCATAGCATCTTTAGGTGAAACCTCAAAAGCTGTTATTGCAAAAGAGTTTGAAGCCTTTGGAAAAAACAGAGTAGTAATTTACATGCCTTACTCGGAAGAAATAAGAGATTCGGATTACTTTACAATGGAAGACATAGATAAAGTAAAAGCAAAATATAAGGAAGATATAGTTTATCTTGCTCCATCTACTTATGAAAACACTGAAGCTATAAGTGGAAGAAAAAAAGCAAAGGTTAGTACAGAAGGCGTTGCAAATGGCTATGAAAAAATGGTCAATATGGACCTTGTTAAAGGAAGATTTATTACAGAGGCTGATATCAAATCCAGAAGATATGTAAGTGTCGTGGATAAAGCTATGGCAGATAAAATTTTCCCAGGAGAAAACGCTGTTGGAAAAACTATTAGAATATCTGTAGAAGGTCAGCCAGCAGATGCTAAAATAGTAGGTGTATATGAAAAGAAAAAATCCATTTTTGATGGAATGATGAGCTCTGATAGCACTACAATGTATATGCCCTACTCGATTTTTTCATCTCAGCTAATGTACATGGGTAGTATAGATATGAAAATAAATGAATCTAAATCTTCCATAGAAGTAGGAGATAGTATTGCTAATTTTCTAGCTAAAATGAAAAAAAGAGAGCCTGGGTTTTATATTGTAAATACAACTCAAGGCGAGCAAAATAGTATAGATCAGATACTGAGCACTCTTTCACTTGCCATAGGAGCTATAGCGGCTATTTCCCTTTTGGTAGGAGGAATAGGTATTATGAATATTATGCTAGTTTCCGTAACGGAGAGAACTAAGGAAATAGGTATTAGAAAATCTTTAGGAGCAAGAAGAAAAGACATTTTACTCCAGTTTTTAGTTGAGTCTATGATAGTCTCGGCAACGGGAGGGATAATAGGAACAACTCTTGGAATAGTCTTTGCTTCTATTGTTTCACTAGTTTTATCAGTTCCTCCAGTTGTTTCACCAGGGATAGTGATTATTGCCGTAGTGTTTTCTGCTGTAGTAGGTATGTTCTTTGGAATTTATCCTGCAAACAGAGCTGCAAAACTCGACCCTATAGATGCCCTTCGTTATGAATAAGCAGATTGTATAAAAAATATCTTGGATTAGTTATTAATTTGTAACATAAATATAGTATATTTGATTTATAATGATAAAGTATAAAAAGAGAGTAAACTTACTCTCTTTTACTTTGGCTATTACAATTTATACAAAACAAATGAAACATAAATCACATATGGTTTGTGCGCTTATATCATTTCAGGAGGTCATGATGAACAAGTTCAGACAATCGATTTTTATTTTTATATTTTTAGCTTTATTTAGCTTAATAACAGCAACTACAAGCTTAGCGGCGCCTTCTACAGTACAGATATTTGTGGATGGGGTTCCACTTATGACTGACCAGCCGGCAGTGATTAGAAACAGTAGAACTATGGTTCCATTTAATGCTTTATTTTCAGCTCTTGGAGCTACTGTTATTTGGGATGAACCTCAGCAAAAGGTAACAGGTACAAAAGGGGATTTAAAAGTAGAATTATTTATTAATAAAACAGGTGCAAAGGTAAATGGACAGTCAGTTACTATGGACACTCCTGTTCAGATTATAAATGGCAGAACTATGGTGCCACTTGCTTTTGCTTCATCATATTTAGGCTCAAGTGTAGCGTGGGATGGTGTTAATTATGCTGCTTACGTATCTACGGGGCTAGCTCCAGATATATTTCAGCCTACTATACCAGGAGTGGGCCCGGTTGTTCCTCCTGTAGTAGACCCAGTAGTACCACCTACTGTTCCAGGCATTACAGCACCAGCAAAGGATACAGCTCCAAAATCAAATGTACTATCAGGGACCTATGTTGCTGAAAACCTAAGTAAACAGCGTTTTGCTATTCAGTTTAACAGCTCAATGAATGCAGATATCAAAGGAATCACCTCAGGTACTATAGGCAAAGGTACTTATACTGTAAGTGGAAGCTCAGTTACCATAAGCTCAGATTTAATCAGTGGAACCTTTAATATGGAAGAGCTTACTTATAATGGCAGGAAAATCATACTGCTAAAAGATACTTCAAGCACTGGTCAAAAGACTCTAGCGATGACTCCAGTTTCGTATGAAGAGTTTGCAAAAGCTTATGTTTCAAAGTAATTTCAAATAGCAGGATTTTAAATCAATAAGAATTTCGAATAAAATACTTCCAAGTAGATAGTGTAATTATACTTACATCATCTTATTTGGAAGTTTTTTTGTGCTAAAAAGTTATTTTTAGACAATTTATTTTTGTTACTCTTTTTTAACATTAGAATTGCATTAATTATGTGATTTTACTATTGATACCGAGCGCTATGTGGTGTAGAATAGAAAAGTAATTCTTAAAATGAGTGAGCACTCACTTATTTTTATTTATAATCCACTAAGGACTTATAGAAATACTGATAACTACATATTACTTCGTGGACTTTAATATTTATTTCTGTATAGAAAGGCAGTTGATTAAGTGAAAAAATCGGAGCAGACGAAATTGAAAATATCATCTGCAGCTTGTGAATTGTTTTGTGAGAAAGGATATTCAGCTACATCTACTAGTGAGATAGCAAAAAGAGCTGAAGTTTCTGAAGGTACTATTTTCAGATATTTTGCAACTAAGAAAGATTTGCTCTTATATATAGCAACTTATGGAATAGAGATGTTTGCAGAAGATATTGCGATTAAGCCTCTCGTTGATTTATCTGAGAAATATAAGGATGAATCCATAGAAAAATTTTTATATGAGCTTGTAATGAATAGATACAAACTCATGGAGGAGCATAAGAGCATTATCATGATATTTATGAATGAGCTTTCATTTCATAATGAGATTCAGGAATTATTTAGAAAAGAAATAGGAGAAAAGGTCAATGATATATTAACAAAATCCTTTGATAACTTTTTTAAGCGTGGTGTATTTAGAGATGATATAAATACAAGAAGCGCTATGAGATACTTCTCCGGCATGATTTTTGTTATTTTTATGGAGCATGTACATGGCATGAGAGATGAAAATGTAAGTATTGAGGAGGACGTAAAAATAGCAATTGATATTTTCTTAAATGGAGTTAGAAATAGAAACTGATTTTAGCACACGATAACATTTACGATACATTTTAGGAGGTAATTATGAAGAAACTTAAATATTTGATTTCTGGAATCTTGATGATTTCACTTGTAGTTTCAGGCTGCAGTAAAAAGGCTGAACCAGAGGTGGTAGAAGAAAAGAAGATAACAGTAGAAACTATGCAGTCTGTACTTGATGATATATCGGTTGAAACGACAATATCAGGTTCGTTTAAAGCATCTGACGAGGTAGATGTGGTGCCGAAGGTTATGGGCAAGGTCACAAACGTTTCTGTAAAAGAAGGACAAGTAGTAAGTAAAGGACAAGTGCTTTTTACTTTGGATTCTCAAAATGCTCAATCAGCAGTTAGAAATGCCAAGGCAGCTGTTGAAAATGCTCAAACAGCAGTAGAAACTGCCAGAATATCTATGGAAAGAGCTGAGCAGCAATACAACAACGCAGTGCTTAATTATGAAAGAAGCAAACAGCTTTATGATGCAGGAGCTATACCACTTACTCAGCTAGAGCAAGCAGAACTTGCAGCTTCACCACTTAGTTTAGAGCTTGCAAAGACTCAGTATTATCAAGCTCAAGTTGCTGTAGATACAGCAAAAGGAAGCCTTTCTGATGCCAATATAGCACTAGGTGATTTTACTGTTACAGCACCTATAAGCGGAACAATAACAGCTGTAAATGTAAATTCAGGAAATGTATTTGGAGGGGGACCAGCAATTAAAATTTCTAATTTAGCGAATCTCACTATGAAGGTAGATGTATCAGAGAATTTAATTAAATATTTTGTAGTTGGAGAAGCTATGGATATTAATGTTAAATCAGCAGGAGACACTATTTTATCAGGTAAAGTTAAGGAAATACTACCTCCAAGTCAAGGAAGCTTGACATATCCTGTGGAAATTTTAGTTTCAAACCCACCTAGCGAAGTAAAAGCAGGTATGTTTGCAGAGATAAATATAACTACAGAGTCTAGAAATCAAGTAATAGCTATTCCATCTGAAGCAGTGGTAGTAAAAGAAGGAAATACAATTGTTTATATTATAGAGAAAGATAAAGCAAAATTAATTTCAGTAAAGACAGGGCTAGACAATGGTAAGATGGTAGAAATCACTGAAGGCTTAAACGAAGGTATGGAAGTAGTTGTAAAAGGACAAAATTTCCTAGAGGATGGGGCATTAGTCAGCGTTGTAAAGCAGGAGGAATAAATTATGTTTGTATCGGGAATGTCGGTTAAAAGACCAGTAACAACAGTTATGTTAATGCTAATAGCGGTACTTCTAGGGCTTGTGTCTTTAAACAGGTTGCCGGTGGATTTATATCCCGAAATAGAAGTCCCTGTAGCTATAGTTAGTGTGGATTATTCTGGAGTAGCTCCAGCTGAGATGGAAACTCTGGTAACAAAGCCTCTAGAACAAGTACTTTCAACGGTTTCGGATTTAGATGCAATAAGTTCTTATTCTAGACAAGGAAGCTCAATTATAATAGTTCAATTTCAATATGGAACCAATATGGACTTTGCAGCTCTAGAGATGAGAGAAAAAGTTGATATGGTAAAAGGAGCCTTGCCTGATGGATCAGGAACTCCTATGGTGCTTAAAATTGACCCTAACGCAATGCCAGTAATAGCACTTAGTATGTCGTCTCAAATGCCTATAGATAAGCTTCAAAGCATAGTTGAAGATGATATATCAAGTAGAATAGAAAGACTAGATGGAGTTGCTTCAGTTTCATCTTCTGGTGGAAAAGAAAAAGAAATCAGAGTTGAACTTAATCAAGCCAAGCTCTCAGGATATGGCCTAAGCATAGCTCAGATTCAAAATGTGCTGAGAAGTGAAAATCTAAATCTTCCTGGAGGGACAGTTAAACGAGGAGATCAAGAGCTGATTGTACGTACTACAGGTGAATTTAGAACTGTAGATGAAATAAGAAATATCCCGCTTACACTTAGAAGTGGAGAGAGTATAAGACTTTATGACGTTGCATCTGTTGAAGAAAAATATAAAGATATTAATTCGATGTCTAGATATAATGGAGAAAGCAGTATTTCTCTTAGTGTAAGTAAGCAATCAGTTGCAAATACAGTTAAGGTTGCTGAATCTGTATTACTAGAAGTAGGTAAATTAAAAGCAGAATATCCAGATATAAATATGGAAATTGCTATGGACCAAAGTGAGTTTATAAACAAATCTATCAGCAATGTTGTAGCTAGTGCAGTTGGAGGAGGACTTTTAGCTGTTATAATCTTATTCCTTTTCCTTAGGAATATAAGATCTACATTTATTGTAGGTATAGCAATACCAGTATCTATAGTAACAACTTTTGCACTTATGTATTTTGCTGATTTAAGTATAAACCTTATATCTCTTGGTGGATTGGCACTTGGAGTAGGGATGCTCGTTGACAACTCGATTGTTGTGCTTGAAAACATCTACCGTTTAGCTGAGCAAGAAGGCTATCAAATGGAAAAAGCTGCAATTGAGGGAACAAAGCAAGTAGGTATGGCGGTTTTTGCTTCGACATTAACTACTGTAGCAGTTTTCCTTCCAATTGTTTTCGTAGAAGGATTTACGGCGATTATATTCAAGCAGCTTTCATACACAGTTACATTCTCACTTTTATCGTCGCTGGTTGTTGCACTTACAGTAGTTCCTATGCTTAGTGCAAAAATACTAAAAGTCGGTGAAACGAAAAAAAGAGAGCATAAAGGATTTAGCTTAGGTAGAGTTCTAGATGTTTTTAGTAATGGAATAGACTGGGTAGCTAAAAAGTATTCAGGGTTACTTAGAACTGCTCTGTCTCACAGAAAGCTTTCAATAATTTTAGCTGTTGCTCTACTTATATCATCTGTAGCACTTGTATCTATGGTTGGGTCTGAGTTTTTCCCTGCTGAGGATGAAGGAAGCTTTACGGTTGATATTGAAATGCCGTTTGGAGCAAGCTTAGAGGATACGGACGCCTTGGTTAAAAAGGTCGAAGCTATAGTAGATGAAATACCTGAAAAAGACGATGTGTTTTCAAATATTGGAAGCACAGGAAATCAATTTTCACTATCGGCCACTAATTCATCTCAAGTAAGCGTTAATCTAAAAGATAGTGATGAAAGAGATAGAGCTACAAAGGAGATTGTAGAAGAGGTTCGTAAGAAGGTTGAATTGATACCAGGAGCTAAGATAGAAGTGAATGAAAGTTCTTCTATGTCTGGTGGTGGTGGAGCTCAAGGAAGTCCGATTAGCGTTGTTATAAAAGGGGACAATCTTGAAACCTTAGAAGATCTTGGATTAGCATTTAGAGATATCATAAGAAATGTTCCTGGCACTACTGAAGTTAAACTAGACGTTGAAGAAGGAGAACCAGAAGCTAGAATAATTGTTGATAGAAATAGAGCCTCTATGTATGGAGTAAGCGTTGCAGAAGTAGCAAATGGGCTTAAAGCTTCTATTGAAGGGGTAAAAGCAACTACCTTAAAAACTGGCGAGGATGAGATTGATGTAGTTATATCACTAGATGAAGGAACAAGAAGCTCAATAGAAAATATGAAGCAAATTGAAATATTTACTGCATCTGGTAAGAAAGTTACAGTAGGTCAGATTGCTGATATTGAGTTTGATAATTCACCTACTCAAATTGCTAGAGCAAATCAAGTTAGAACTATTAGTGTGAATTCAGACATTAGTGATAGAGACCTTGGATCTGTAGTTGCAGATATAGAAAAAGAGCTTGAAAAATACCCTCTGCCTGATGGTTATTCATATGAATTTAGTGGTGAACAAGAGCAGATGGCTGAAGCGTTTTCAGGTCTAGTTCTAGCACTTTTATTATCGCTTATTATTGTATATATGATATTAGCTTCTCAGTTTGAATCCTTGCTTCATCCATTCACTGTAATGCTAAGTGTTCCATTTGCACTTTCAGGAGGCTTCATAGGATTGTTTATAACTGGTAAAGCACTTTCACTACCTGCATTTATAGGAATTATAATGCTAGCAGGTATAGTTGTTAATAATGCAATCGTGCTTATAGATTATATCAATCAGCTAAGAGCAAAAGGAATGGAAAGAAATGATGCTATAATCAAGGCAGGTAAGGATAGATTCCGTCCTATCATGATGACCACTCTTACTACAGTTCTTGGACTTTTACCTATGGCGATAGGGCTTGGAGAAGGTTCAAACACTATAGCACCTCTAGCTATAGTCGTGGTAGGAGGACTTTCACTATCCACTGTCCTTACTCTATCGTTTATACCTGTAGTATACACAGTTTTTGATGGAGGAAGCAGGAGATTTAAAAATCTAAAATCAAAATTTGGAAATAGAAAAAATAAGAAAAAACTAGCAAACGAACAAGCATAAAAAAAGTGGTGCATTGCACCACTTTTTTTATTACCTATAATTCAATTGGATTTTCTGTAACATTTTGAAGATTAGCTTCTAAAGCAGCAACTAGAGCATCATCTTTTACGTAGATTAGATTATTATCTACTATATAGTCCATCAAAGCTTTGACTTTAACAGGGTCTTGACTGAGTTTTGCATCGGCAATTCGCATAGTGTGCTTTTTACCGCTAGCTTTTTCAAATACTAGATTTAATGTTGTCTCCATGATTTACCTCCTTATTAGCTTTGTGTAATTTTACTTGTTTCGATTCTTGTGAATTCTGCTATAGGCGAGTTTTGAACTTCCTCAAGCATAGCTTTTAATCCATAAACCAGTTCATCAGTTACTGATGAAGTTATGTTGTTTATGGTTCTTGTTTTAAACATTTCCTTCCCATCTGTATCCACGCCTGTAAGATACTTGAGTCTAATTGAGCTTGGCATTGAAATTTTTTCTATCATTTAACTCCCTCCTTTCACAAGTGTATATGCATGAAAGTTCAAAAAGGTTGGTTAAAAAGTAAACTACATAAAAATGTGATATAATATTAAAGATATGGATATAAACATATTGAAAATATTAATAAAATACGGAGGATATTATGCAGACTGTGAAGAAAGCTATAATACCGGCTGCGGGACTTGGGACTAGATTTTTACCTGCGACTAAAGCACAGCCAAAGGAAATGCTCCCTATAGTTGATAAGCCAACCCTGCAATATATAATAGAAGAAGCAGTAGCTTCAGGTATAAAAGAGATTCTTATCATTACTGGAAGAAATAAAAAATCAATAGAAGATCATTTTGATAAATCTGTGGAATTAGAGCTAGAATTAGAACATAAAGGAAAACTAGATTTACTTGAAATGGTTAGAAATATAAGCAATATGATTAATATACATTATATAAGGCAAAAAGAGCCTAATGGATTAGGGCACGCGATTCACTGCGCTAAGAGCTTTATAGGGGATGAGCCATTTGCTGTTATGCTTGGCGACGATGTAGTAGATGCAGAGAAACCATGTCTAAAGCAGCTTATAGAAGCCTACGAGGAATACCATACTACGATTTTAGGAGTACAGCAGGTAGCAAATGAGGATGTGAATAAGTATGGTATTGTTGATGGAAGATATATAGAAGATGGTATATATAAAGTTAAGGATTTAATAGAAAAACCAGATATAGAAACCGCACCATCAAATATAGCAATCCTTGGAAGATATATAATAACTCCAGAAATATTTGATATATTAGAAAATACAAAGCCAGGCAAAAATGGAGAAATTCAGCTTACCGATGGATTAAAGACTTTGTGCAAGAATCAAGCTATGTATGCCTATGTATTTGAAGGCAAGCGCTATGACGTTGGAGACAAACTAGGTTTCTTAGAAGCTACTGTTGACTTTGCACTAAAGAACCCTGAGCTTAGAGATGGGTTTTTAGAATATATGAAAAAAACCGTTAGCAGCAATATGTAATAAAATTGTAGTCTTAGAGAAATAATTTTACATTATAATTATATTTAAATATTGAAAATTAGGGTTGAATCTTAAGTGAACTTAGAGGAGGGGTAGCTATGACACGTGGAAAAAAAGCAGCATCGATACTGCTTTGCAGTGCAATGGTATTTTCAAGCTTTGCAACTTCATTTGCAGCATCATACACTGACATGTCAAAACACTGGGCTGAAAGCTATGTTCAAAACATAAAGGAAAAGCAAATTATCAGTGGGTATGAAGATGGGAGCTTTAAGCCAGATAAATCTGTAAGTAGGCTAGAAGCTATAATTATGATAAGTAAGATGTTCAGTGTTAATCAGATAAACCAGATTTACGCATCTAAAAAAGATGCATGGGAAGGCAAGCTAGTCAGCTATAAGATTCCAGACTGGTCGTGGCCTTATGTAGTTTTTGCTGTTGAGAATAACATAATTCCAGGGACAGATGATTTTTTATCAAAAATAATGAATCAGTCAGAAAAGAATGTTCAAAATGCAGCACTTCGTTATGAGGTTATGGTTTATATGGTAAGAGCATTAAACTGGGAGTCAGAGCTTGGAAAAACAGCTGTTTTGAAATATAAAGATATTCAAACAATACCAGCTCAAGCAATACCTTATATAGATGTAATGATAAAAAAAGGTATCATAGGTGAAAGTGGAGATCAAAATGGGAATTTTGGTGCTCAAAGACCGGTCACACGTGCTGAGATGGCTGTAATGTTAGCCAATGCATATAAGTATGTGAGTCAGTTATCACCGACTATTAATACTGACACTGCTCAAGTAGATAGCAACAACGTTACAAATGTGCAAATGCCTAGCACGATTCCTTCTACAGGGACTCAAGCTGTTGTTAATAATTCGCTAAGTGTCATGGACGGTACCGTTGAGCTTGTGACCTCTGTTGGAGATTACACTAGCTTTACAATTTCCTCAGCGTCAGGAGTATTTCACTCATTTGGAAATAACAATTCTATGATTCAAATAAAGATAGGAAATTCACCTGCAAGTCTTTCAGACTTAAAAATTAAGGATAAAGTTAAAGTTCTTTATGAGGAAGGCAATAAGGCGAGAAATATAATTATAGCTGATAAGGAACAAAAGGTTACAGGTGTATTTAGTGGAACTGGAATGGGAACAACAATTCAGCTTCTATCAGATGGACAGGTTCAAAGCTATGTATATGATGCTACTACGAAGATAACCTTGGATGGTATAAATGTTGATTTATCTCAAATCAGAGCTAACGACCAGATAGAAATATTTGTGCTTTCAGGCAAAGCTACTGAAGTTAAAGCCTATTCATCAAACAAAACTGTATATGGCACAGTGGCTGATATTAGAAGTAGTAGTGTAGTAATAGAAGAAAATAATAGAGAAAATCAGTATGAGGTTGCGGACAATGCTCTTATTACTAAAAATGGCTCAAGAGTATACAATTTAAATGAGCTTGGTATAAATGACCAAATTACAGCCGTAATGCAAAATGGAAAAATCACATCAATAGAGGCTGCGAGTGTCAAGTCTAGAATAAGAAAAGGGGTAATTAAGCAAATTCTTATTTCTTCAACTAAGACTCAAATTATAGTTGCGGATTCTGATAATAAGGATTATACCCTAGATGTAAATATAAATACGCAAGTTAGAATAGATGGCAGACGCTCATCTGTAAATGACCTTAAGCTAGGTTATGAAGTGGATGTTTATCTAGACGGCAATATAATTGAAGAAATTTCTGCAGATGGAAGCTATAAGCAGTCCATGTATGTAGGAAAGGTCGTATATCATGACGACAGAGACAGAATTATCGAAATGAAGGATTCAGATGGAAATACTATAAAAGTGTATTATGATAGTAGCACTATGATTGAAGATATAAAAACTGGAAACACCTTAAGAGCAAGACAGATATATAAAGGTGATGAAGTAACTATAGTTGGCATAGAAAGACTAGGCGGTCTTGATGCTACTAGAATCATGGTTAGCATGCAGTACTATTAAAACTAGGAGGAAGAAGATGAAGATATTTTTAGATACAGCAAATGTTGAAGAAATTAGAGAAGCAGCTAGTTGGGGGATTGTAGATGGAGTTACGACAAATCCTTCGCTTGTAGCCAGAGAAAAAAGAGATTTTAATGAAGTAGTTCAGGAAATATGCTCTATAGTAGACGGACCTATATCAGCAGAGGTTATATCCCTAGAGGCAGAAAAGATGATTTTAGAAGCTAGAGAAGTAGCTGAAATTCATCCAAATGTAGTTGTGAAAATTCCTATGACTGTAGATGGCTTAAAAGCAGTGTCTGTTGTTTCAAAGGAAGGCATAAAGACTAATGTTACTTTAGTATTTTCAGCTAATCAAGCCCTACTAGCTGCTAAAGCAGGAGCTACTTATGTTAGCCCTTTCCTAGGCAGACTAGATGATATAGGAACTGAAGGTATGAATTTGGTTAGAGATATAGTAGATATATTTGATATTCATGGCTATGATACTGAGGTGATTGCTGCAAGCATTAGAAACCCAATGCACGTTACTGATGCAGCTTTAGCTGGAGCTCATATTTCAACTATTCCATTTGGAGTTCTAAAGCAAATGACAAAGCATCCGCTTACTGACATCGGAATCGAGAAATTTATGCAAGACTGGGAAGGCGCATTTGGTAAATAAGAACCTAGAAATAAAGCTTTCATATTATTAAATTCTATAGCTTTAAATTACTCATAAAAAATCCTAGATTATCATCATCTACAACTAACAGCTTGTAGATGTAATCTAGGATTTATTTTTTTAGAAAAGTGATTGATAAAATATAATATGTTAAGATTTGAATTTTAGTTATTGCTGATCTCTTTTTCTCATTTCAATAAGATCATTTTTAAGCTCCCAAAGCTTTTCTGATAAGTCTACTTTGTATCTTTCTGGAGATGAAATTCTTAAATATTGTGGCCAGAAAGAATCCTTTTCTTTTTGAGCATATTCTTTTATTTCTTTTACTTTATATCTATTAGTAGCAAGCTTGCCATCTATAAACAAAGGCTCAAGCAAATCTTTTGTGTAGTAGTTGTAGAAAATCTTAGTTTTCCAAGTATAAACTGGATGGAAGACTTTTAGAGGCTTTGATTCATCAATAGTCTCATCAGCAAGCATCATAAGGTCAGCTTCAGCTTTGTTTGTAGTTTTGTTGTAAATTCTAACTACTCTTTTATAACCTGGATTATTTATTTTTTGAGGATCCTCAGATAGCTTAATTTTAGGTACTAGCTCACCGTTTTCCATAGCCGCACTTAGCTTGTATACACCACCAAGTGATGGCCAGTCGCTAGAAGTTATTAGCTTTGTTCCTACTCCCCAGATGTCGATTTTAGCTCCTTGTGATTTTAAAGTGGATATAGCATATTCGTCTAGGTCGTTAGATGCTGTTATCTTGACATTAGGGTATCCAGCGTCATCCAAGATTTTTCTTATTTCCTTAGAAAGATATTCTAAATCACCAGAGTCTATTCTAACGCCCAGTGGCTCATGACCATTTGCTCTTAACTCGTCAAAAACCTTTATAGCATTAGGAAGTCCGCTTTCTAGAGTGTTGTAGGTATCGATAAGCAGCATGGTCTTGTCTGGGTAGGTAGTTGCATACGCTCTAAATGCTTCTAGCTCTGTTGGGAATTTTTGCACCCAGCTATGAGCATGAGTTCCAAGTATAGGAAGCTCGAATTCTTGACCAGTAAGGACGTTTGAAGTTCCTACACATCCACCTATTACAGCAGCTCTAGCGCCATAAAGACCAGCATCTGGTCCTTGAGCACGTCTTAGCCCAAATTCCATAACAGGGTCACCGTTTGCGCTGTAGCATACCCTAGAGGCTTTTGTTGCTATAAGCGATTGGAAGTTAACCATATTTAGTATAGCTGTTTCTATTAATTGAGCCTGAGCAGCAGGAGCTTTTACTCTTACTATAGGCTCATTTGGAAACATTATTGTACCTTCTCTTACTGCATATATTTCTCCTGTAAACTTAAAGTTAATAAGATAGCTTAAGAAATCTTCTCCAAACAAATTTAAGCTTCTAAGGTAGTCTATATCTTCCTCAGAAAATTTTAGGTTTTCGATGTAATCGATTACCTGCTCTATGCCAGCGATTATAGTATAGCCTCCAGAGCTTGGGTTTTTTCTGAAAAACATATCGAATACTAGAATATCTTCATGAATATTGGATTTAAAATATCCATTCATCATAGTTAGCTGATATAAATCTGTCAGCATTGTCAAATTTCTCATATGATAAACACGTCCTTTAGATTATTATGTTAAAACATGATTCATATAGAAGACACCATCTCTATAATATTATTAATTAAGCTAGAGTGTCTGAATTTAATAGTACATAATCTAATTTTATCAGTATTTAGAATAAAGACAACATTAAAATCAATTGTTTATTCTTTAACGATAAATTGGCTTAAAATAAGGCTTTAGAGCTTAATTAACTAGGCTTTGATTGACATAAATTTTTGGTTATTGTATGATAATTTTTATATACTTTAAATGATGGGAGTGATTGTTTTGTCAAATAAAACCTTTTATGTAACGACACCTATATACTACCCGAGCGGAAGACTTCATATAGGTCATACCTATACTACAGTAGCAGCTGATGCTATTGCTAGATATAAGAGATTTACAGGCTTTGATGTACGTTTTTTAACTGGAACTGATGAGCATGGAGAAAAAATCCAAAAGACAGCTGCTGAAAAGAAAATGATGCCTAAGGATTACCTTGACGGCATGATAGAGGATATAAAGAAACTATGGGAAACTATGGAAATCTCCTATGATGATTTTATAAGAACCACAGATGAGAGACATGAAAAAGCAGTTCAAAAGATTTTTCAAAAGCTTTACGATAAAGGAGATATTTATCTAGGAGAATATGAAGGCTGGTACTGTATTCCTTGTGAAAGTCTATGGACAGACACGCAGGTAGGAGAAGAGCACCTTTGCCCAGATTGTAAAAGAGAGGTTCAAAAGAAAAAGGAAAGCTCTTATTTCTTTAAATTATCAAAATACCAACAGCCACTAGTTGATTATTATAATTCTCATCCAGATTTTTGTTTTCCTGAGTCAAGAAAAAATGAGATGCTAAACAACTTCATAAATGCTGGGCTAGATGATTTATCCGTATCTAGAACTACATTTGACTGGGGAATAAAGGTGCCTTTTGACGACAAGCATGTTATTTATGTATGGATAGATGCACTTTGCAACTATATTACTGCACTTGGATATCTTTCTGAGGATGAAAGTCTTATGGAAAAATACTGGCCTGCTAATATGCAAATAGTAGGAAAAGAAATAGTACGTTTTCATACTATAATTTGGCCAGCGCTACTCATGGCTTTAGATCTTCCGCTTCCAGACAAGGTGTATGGACATGGCTGGATACTTTTCTCAGAAGATAAGATGAGTAAATCAAAAGGAAACATTGTTTATCCTGAGCCTATAATTGAAAGATATGGTATAGATGCTCTTAAGTACTTCCTTCTTAAAGAGTTTACTTTTGGGCAGGATGGTAACTACACAAACAGAAACTTTTTAACTCGTATAAATTCTGACCTAGTAAATGACCTTGGAAATCTGCTTTCTAGAACAGTATCTATGATAGAAAAATACAATGACAGCATAGTTCCAGAGCCAAAGGTATTTGACTCAGTTCATGCTGAGCTAAAAAAGGTTGCTTCGTCTATGCCAGCTAAAGTCGACGATGCAATGAACAGAATGCAGTTTAATGAAGCACTAGAGGAAATTTGGAAGGTAGTAAGAAGAAGCAATAAATATGTGGATGAAACTATGCCATGGGTACTTGCTAAGGATGAAACTAAAAAAGATGAGCTTGATACTGTTTTATATAACCTAGCAGAAGCATTAAGACTTGTAACAGTTATGATAAGCCCACTGCTTCATATCACTGCTAAAAAAATATTTGAGCAGCTTTCTGCTGGTGAAGAGATTAGAACTTATGAAAGTGCTCTTAGTTTTGGAGGCTTAAAGCCAGGAACAAAAGTTGCAAAAGGAGAGATACTTTTCCCTAGACTAGATATTGAAAAAGAGCTAGAGGTTATGGAAAGTATGTTTAAACCTAAAACTGAGGAGCCTGTAAAGGAAGAAGTAGAAACTAAGGAAATCATTCACAAGGATGAAATAACTATAGATGATTTTGCTAAGATGGAGCTAAGAGTAGGTAAGGTGCTAGAAGCATCTAAGCATCCAAAAGCAGATAGACTTCTTGTATTTAAGATTCAGGTAGGCTCTGAAATAAGACAGATAGTTTCTGGAATAGCTAAGTTTTATGATCCAAAAGATTTAATAGGAAGAAATGTAGTAATAGTAGCTAATCTAAAGCCTGTAAATCTTAGAGGAGTAGAGTCTCAAGGAATGATACTTTCTGCTGCTACAGATGACGATTCTAAGCTAGTAGTAATTCAAGCAGAAGGTATAGAAGATGGAGTAGAGGTAAGATAAATGAAACTTTTTGATACACATGCACATTTGGATGATGAGAGATTTGACGAAGATAGAGAGCTTTTAATTGAAAAATTAAAAGAAGAAAATGTATCGCTTGTTGTCAATCCAGGAGCAGATATGAAAACCTCAAGAGCTGCTATAAAGCTATCAGAGAAATATGATTTCATTTACGCTGCTGTGGGAATTCATCCTCATGATGTAAAGGATATAAAAGAAGAAGATTTGATAGAGCTTGAGCAGATGGCAAAGCACGAAAAGGTGGTTGCTATAGGCGAAATTGGACTGGATTATTATTATGATAATTCTCCTAGAGAGCTCCAAAGAGAGTTTTTTATAAAGCAGATTGAGCTTGCAAATAAAGTAAATCTACCTATAATAATTCACTCTAGAGATGCATCTATCCAGACCTATGAAATTTTAAAGGAATATAAAAAGGATATAGGATGCGTGCTTCATTGCTTTAGTCAAAGCATGGAAATGGCTGAGCTTTATCTTAAGCTAGGCTGTCATCTTTCATTTGCTGGTCCTCTTACCTTTAAAAAGAGCCACAAGCTAAAAGAGGTTGCTAGAAATATGCCTCTAGATAAAATTTTCATAGAAACAGATGCACCATATCTTACTCCAGAGCCATTTAGAGGAAGACGAAATGACCCAGCTAAAGTTAAATATGTAGCAGAAGAGTTATCTAATCTAAGAGCAATATCAGTGGATAAAATAGCTGAGATTACTATGGAAAACGCCATTAAGTTTTTTAATATAAGTTTGTAGAAATAACTGCAATGTTTACACAACAATAAATCCTAGATTATCATCATCTACAACCTTTATTTGTAGTGAGTAATCTAGGATTTTTAATTATGACTGTATATAAGCTTAATAAGCAATTTTTATGCTATTTTTTCAGAAACTAAAGTTCAATTTGATTTTGTTATTTTTTAGCATTAATAAACTTTGATTTTATCAGGATTGTATTTTTCAATTATACTGACGATTTTATCCTTGTCATCGCTAGGGTTTTCTACGATTAATATAAGCTCTCCACGTTCTTCTTTAAAGGATTCGTTCTTTTTGGAGAGTTTGTCGGTTGCAGAAAGAACAAATAAACCTATTAAGCTTCCTGCAGCAGCACTAGCTATAACTATAAAGAGAATTCCTGCAAAGGTGCTCATAGAGGAAAATAAATCCACCTCTACAGCCACAGCAAAAGCAACCCCAATTAGAAGTCCTAAAAAACCTCCAACCTTTGTGCTTATTCTAGATTTCTGCGCTTGTACTTGGGCAAAGTGGGTGTCATTAGTAGCTTCCTTATACTCATGCTGGGCTACAGTATAGACACGAGTGCTTTGTTTGATATTCTTTTTCACATCGAGCATGCAGTTGTGAGCTGATTTGTTATCATTGAAAAATGCTAGAATGCTAGGCATAATATGCACCTCCTCTTAATCTGTTAATTATATACCCCAAAAAATGTAAAATAACGCAGTGCATAAATTTATTTATAATAATAAAAATTTGCCTCTATCTTTCTGTCGTGATATTATGATTAATGCGATAAAATATAATATAGAGTTTATAAAGGATTGAGATAATGATTAAAGAAGTAATAGTTGTAGAGGGCAAAGATGACATCTCAGCCGTAAAAAAAGCTGTAGATGCTGAAGTTATAGCTACAAATGGATACGGCTTTCCAAAAGGAGTAGTTGAAAGAATAATAAAGGCTCACAAGGAAAGAGGCATAATAGTTCTTACTGATCCAGACTATGCTGGAGAGCGAATAAGAGACAAAATAACAAAGCTAGTAGGAAATTGCAAGCATGCCTTTATATCAAAAGAAGCTGGACTGAAAAATGACGATGTAGGTGTGGAAAATGCTTCACCAGAGAGCATAATACAGGCTCTTGAAAAAGCTAGATATGAAGAAGTGGATAAGAGAAATGAATTTACTCAGGCTGATATGCTAAGGTATGACTTAGTAGGAATGGAAAATGCCAGCTTTAGAAGAGATGTACTTGGAAAGAAGCTAGGAATAGGCTATTGCAATGCAAAGCAGTTTTTAAACAGGCTCAATAACTATGGTATTGAAAGAGAAGAATTTGAAGCGGCATTAAAGGAGCTGGAAATAGATAATGAATAATTTAGCCTCGCATAAAATTACAAAAGATATAGTAAGCAAATACGGTTTTAGATTTACTAAGTCTCTTGGACAGAATTTTCTAGTCGATGAGCATGTACTGAGCCAAATAGTTGATAGTGCTGAAATAGATAGTGAAGATACTGTAATAGAGATTGGACCAGGTATAGGAACGCTTACTAGAGAGCTGTCATATAGAGCAAAACAGGTTATAAGTATAGAAATCGACAAGAACTTAATACCTATACTAAGTGAAACTCTCGCTGATAGAGACAATATTAAGATAATAAATCAGGATATACTCAAAACTGATTTGCATGAGCTAGTAAATGAATTTTCACCAGATAGGAAGGTTAAGGTAGTTGCTAATTTGCCATATTACATTACGACTCCTATAATAATGAGATTCCTAGAAGAAAAAGTTCCACTTAAAACCATGGTTATTATGATTCAAAAGGAAGTTGCAAATAGAATAAACGCTGTACCTAGCACAAAGGATTATGGCTCTCTTTCTGTAGCAGTTCAGTATTATTGTGATACTGATATCGTTGCAAAAGCTCCAAAAGGAGCATTTATCCCAGAACCTGGCGTTGATTCTGCGGTTATAAAGCTCGAGGTCAAAGAGGATAAAGGGATAGAGCTTATAGATGAAGACTTATTTTTTGAAGTAGTAAAAGCGGCATTTTCAAAAAGAAGAAAAACTCTTCTTAATGCACTTTCGACCTTTGGAAACATAGGGGGAAAGCAAGAAGCTAAAATGGCATTAGAAATTGCTAATATAGATGCTCAGCTTAGAGGAGAAACTCTTGATATGAAGCAGTTTGCTTCACTTGCAAATGCCTATGCAAAGGTGCTAAATAAATAGGAAAGATACAATCAAAGAAAATAAAGTATTATTTAGATTAAGAAGTTTGTTTAATACACAATAAAATAAATCCTAGCATATTCAGATTTACAAAATGTAAATTCTCAGTATATGCTAGGATTTTTAATTTATTAACGTTATGAATTTGTTTTATGAAGCAATGATTCTCCTAGAGTGTACACATCTCCAGCACCTATAGTAAATACAATGTCTTCTGGCTCAAGTACAGAACCTAGATAGTTTTGAACCTCATCTAGTGAACCTATGTATAGAGCATCCTTGCCAGATTTTTTTATAGCTTCGACCAAATCCTTTGAGTGGATATTGCCAGGGTCATTTTCTCTAGATGCATAGATATCAGAGATAATAACTACATCTGAATCGTTAAAGCTAACTGCAAATCTATCTAGAAGCTCTTTGGTTCTAGTATAGGTGTGAGGCTGAAAAATAGTATAAAGTAAATGATGCTTAATCATCTTAGCAGCGCTTAGAGTAGCGGCAACTTCAGTAGGGTGATGAGCATAATCGTCATAAACTTTGATTCCGTTTACTTCGCCTTTATATTCAAATCTTCTGCCAACACCAGTATAGGATTCTATACCAGTTTTTATTGCATCAAGTGGAAGCTTGCTTACATAAGCAGATAGTATAGCTGCTGTAGCATTGAGAACGTTGTGCTTTCCAGGCACTTTTAAAGTGAATCTGCCTATGAATTTATCATCCATAGATAAAGAAAAAGTTGCATATCCTGATGAATTGTAAACCTCATCGTGAATTATTGCCTGACAATTTTTATTTCTTCCAAAATATATTTTAGTTTTATCTACATCTTTCAAAGCTTTAAGTATATTTTCGTCATCTCCGTTTGCAATTACAAAGCCATCAGGCTTTACCTGAGATGCAAACTTTGCGAAGGAAGCCTCGATTTGCTCTAAGCCTGAAAAATAATCTAAATGGTCTTCCTCTACATTTAAAATAATTGCTATTTTAGGATAAAATTTTAAGAAGCTGTCCACATATTCACAGGCTTCAGTTATAAAAACCTCAGAGTTACCTATTCTGACATTTCCATCGATGACACTTAGATTTCCACCGACTAAAACTGTAGGATCCTCGTCGTTTGCGTTAAAAACAACAGTTGTCATTGAGGTAGTGGTTGTTTTGCCATGAGTTCCTGAGATAGCAATAGAATTTTCATATTTTTTCATGATATCGCCTAAAAATTGAGCTCTATCAATGATGTTTAATTTTAAACGTCTTGCTTTTGCAAGCTCGGGATTATCTTCCTTTACAGCAGCTGTATAAACTACTAAATCTATATCTTCATTTAATTGTGACTCGTCATGTCCTATGTAAATAGTAGCGCCCTCATTAATAAGCTTTTGCAAAATTGGACTCATGGATTTGTCTGAGCCTGACACCTCGTACCCTAAGTTAATACAGACGTGAGCAAGTCCGCTCATGCTGATACCGCCGATTCCTATAAAATGTATCTTCATATATTGGCAACTCCTTAAAATTATAAAATATAATTTAAGATATAATTATACTTCTAAATGCAATATAAATCAATAATCTTAAAATCCTTAATGAGTATATCACAAAATAACATTTTTTTCTTAGAAAATTGCAAAATGCATCTTTTAAAAAACAAACATCCGTGGTATATTTATGGTTAAATGTACGGATTATATAAAATATATACCGTGTTTTCTCATATTTAATCGGATTTTTAAAGGAGCTTAATATATGAAATTAAAAAGAAACGAACGAATAGGTGCAATAGTAAAAATACTTACAGAGCATCCGAACAAAACATTTACTTTAAGTTATTTTACTGAAAAATTCAATACAGCAAAATCCACTTTGAGTGAAGATGTCATGCTTGTAAAAAGTGTATTTGAAAGAATGAAGCTAGGAAGAGTAATAACCATTCCAGGAGCATCTGGAGGGGTGAGATATATTCCTGACGTTTCAAAGGATGAAGTTTACAACTTTCTTCAAACCATAAGCAAAAAAATTCAAAGCGAAGATAGAGTTCTTCCAGGAGGATTTTTATATCTTATAGATATAATTTACGATCCAGACATTGTTGCGTCTATCGGAAATATTTTTGCATCAGTGATTGACTATACAAATGTAGATTATTTGGTGACCATAGAAACTAAAGGGATCCCTATGGCGCTTATGACCGCCAAAGCTATGAACATACCACTGCTCATTATAAGAAAGAACTCTAAGATTTCTGAGGGCTCATCTCTTGGAATTACATATGTATCTGGGACTAGTGGAACTGTTCAGACGATGAGCTTGCCACGCAGAAATATAAAAGAGGGCTCTAGGGTAATTCTCATAGATGACTTTATGAGGGGCGGAGGAACTTTGAAGGGAATGCATGATTTAATGAAGGAATTCAAAGTTGAAGTTGCAGCTACTGGAGTATTAATATCGACCACCAAGCCTGAAGAAAAGATGATAGATAATTACTTTTCTCTTCTAGAACTAGATGAACAAAGTGTAAAGAACAAGGTTTGGCCAAACGAAAAAATAATTAACAAAATTTCAGAAAATTTAAATCTTTAGCAGGAATTTTGATTTTGATGTAGAACTTTAATTCATAGGACGAATAAATATTAAGCAAAAAGGAGTGGAAAACAGATGGAAATTACGGATGTGAGAGTTGGGAAACTATCAGAAGAAGGTAAAATGAGAGGTATTGTGTCAGTGACCTTTGACAATGCTTTTGTTGTTCACGATATCAAAATCATTGAAGGACAAAGTGGATTGTTTATTGCTATGCCTAGCAGAAAGGTTGGAGAAGGAGAGTTTAGAGATATTGCACATCCTATAAATTCTGAGATGAGAAAATCCCTCCAGGATGACATTTTAAGAGCCTATGAGGAAGCTAAGGTCAGAATGGAAGTTGAAGAAGACGAGGATTATGTAGAGCAAGAATAAAAATAAAAATTATTGAATAAGTCTTGTTGCAATATGCAATTAAGGCTTATTTTTTTGTTTTTTTAACAATTCTATACATTTTTTGAAAAAAATGCTATGATAGTCTATGGTAAACACGAATGATTTCTTAAAAAAAACTTATAAAGTGAGGCTATATTATGAACTTGAAGATTGTAATCCTTGCTGCTGGTCAGGGAACAAGGATGAAATCCAAGATTCCAAAGGTACTGCATAAGGTTTTAGATAAGCCCATGCTAGACCATGTAATGGAAGCTGCTCAGGTGGTAACAAATAATAAACCAATAGTGGTAATTGGCCATATGTCGGATATGGTAAGAGAACACTTAGGAGATAAAGCTGAAATTGCACTTCAAGAGGAACAGCTTGGAACAGGGCATGCAGTCATGATGGCGGAGCATTATATTGACGATGAAGATGAGGTCCTTATACTTTGCGGAGATACACCGCTTATTAAAGGTGAAACCTTAAAAGAGATGACAAAAATAAAATCAGAGGGTTATGCAGCCGTTGTTATGAGCGCAGTAGAAGATGACCCAACTGGATACGGAAGAATAATAAGGGATGGGTCAAACGACTTTATGCGCATCAGAGAGCAAAAGGATGCAAGTGAAGAGGAAAAGGCCATTAAAGAGATTAATGCAGGAATGTACATAATAGATGGAAAGCTTTTGAAAGAAAACCTATCGAAATTAAGTGTAAACAATGCCCAAAGAGAATATTATCTCACAGATGTCCTAGAGCATATAAAAAATGCAGGACATAGAATTGGTGTTTATCAAGCTGATAAAATGGAGATTATGGGTGTAAATAGCAGACTTCAGCTTAGTGAAGCTGAAAGAATTATGAGACTTGACGTAAACAAAATGCACATGGCAAATGGAGTGACATTAATAGATACAAACTCAACCTATATCGATAAAAATGTTAAAATAGGAAGAGATACTATAATATATCCTAACTGCCATATAAAAGGAAACAGCGTTATAGGTGAAGATTGTATTATAAGAGAAAATACTACAATAGAGGATTCTCATATAGAGGATCATGTTACTATAAAAAGCTCAACTATATTAAGTAGCAAGGTAGGAGCTAGAACTACAATTGGACCATATGCTTATCTAAGACCAAAAACAGTTTTGGGAGAAGATGTAAAAATAGGTGATTTTGTAGAAGTCAAAAATGCTGAGATAGGAAACGGCTCAAAAGCATCTCATCTTTCATATATAGGTGATGCAATAGTTGGAAAAAATGTTAATATAGGATGCGGCGTAGTATTTGTGAATTACGATGGGAAAAATAAATTTAAGAGCATTGTTGAAGATAATGCCTTTATAGGATCTAATTCTAATCTGGTAGCACCAGTTACAGTAAAAGAAGGTGGCTATATAGCTACTGGCTCTACTGTTACAGTAGATGTTCCAGAGGGTGCTTTATGCGTAGCAAGAGCTAGAGAGGTAATAAAAGAAGGCTGGAGAACTAAAAAAGGATTATAGATAAAATATTTTAGGAGGTCATTTTGTAATGAACACGAGTGGTAGTGAGATTAAGATTTTCACAGGTAATGCTCATAAGGAACTTGCAGCAGATATTGCAAAGGAGTTAGGAGTTCCATTAGGAGATGCAGAAGTTGGCCGTTTTAGTGACGGAGAAATATCTGTAAATATTAATGAAACAGTAAGAGGGGTAGATGCTTTTATCATCCAACCTACATGTTCACCTGTAAATGGAAACATCATGGAACTTCTTATTATGATTGATGCTTTTAAAAGAGCATCAGCAGGAAGAATAACAGCTGTTATTCCGTATTATGGATATGCAAGACAGGATAGAAAAGCTAAGGCAAGAGATCCTATTACTGCAAAGCTTGTTGCAAATCTAATTACAGCTGCTGGAGCTGACAGAGTTCTTACTATGGACCTTCATGCTGCTCAGATTCAAGGATATTTTGATATTCCCCTAGACCATTTACATGGAGGACCAATTTTAGCTGAGCATTTTAAAAAGAAAAATATTCAGGATTTAGTTGTAGTGTCTCCTGATTTAGGAAGCGTTGGAAGAGCGAGAACATTTGCAGAGCAACTGGATGCACCTCTTGCAATTATTGACAAGCGTAGACCAAAAGCCAACGTATCAGAAGTTATGAATATAATAGGTGATGTAAAAGACAAAAACGTTATATTAATTGACGATATGATAGACACTGCTGGTACGCTTGTAAATGGAGCAGAAGCTTTAAAGAAATTTGGAGCTAAGGAAGTTTACTCTTGCTGTACTCACCCAGTTCTTTCTGGACCAGCGATAGACAGAATAGAAAAATCAGTGCTTAAAGAAGTTGTGGTATTAGATACTCTTCCACTTTCTTCTGAAAAGCGTATTGAAAAGATAAAAGTTGAAAGCGTAGCACCGATATTTGCTTCAGCTATCAGAAAAATATTTGCAAACGAGTCAGTAAGCAAACTATTTACTGTAGAGAAGTAGTTTAAAAGCTTAAAGTTTAATCCGATAATTATAAATAAAAGTTTAGATTAAATTATAAATTAAGGTACTATATTTAAGTACTATATAAGAAATTGACATTCCAAGAGCCTAATACTAGGCTCTTTTTGGGCGTTATTGGAAAGGAAGAAATGTATGTATTTAATCGTTGGTCTTGGGAATCCAGGCTCTAAATATGAAAAGACAAGACATAATGTTGGGTTTGTCACGGTGGATGTATTGGCAGGGCAGCTTGGAATCAAAGTGAACAAGCTAAAATTTAAATCTCTTATAGGAGAGGGAAATATTGGCTCTGAAAAGGTCGTGCTTATAAAGCCGCAGACGTATATGAATCTAAGCGGTGAAGCTGTGATGCAGGCTATTAATTTTTATAAGCCGGATCACGATAAAATTTTTGTAATATATGACGATATTGATTTAGATGTTGGAAGACTAAGAATCAGAAAAAAAGGAAGTGGTGGAACTCATAATGGTATGAGGAATATCATTTACTTAACAGGATTTGATGATTTCCCTAGATTTAGAATAGGAGTTTCGAAGCCAAAGAATGGACAGGATTTAGCGAGCTTTGTTACCTCTGGATTTAATAAGGATGAAATTAAACCGCTTTGCGAAGCTATTGACAATGCGGCTGATGCTATAGTGCTAGCTATAAAGGAAGATATAGATAAAGCCATGAATAAATACAATGTATAGGTTATAGAGTTTATTGGATTTTTATTTGAGAAGGAGCCTTTGATATGCAAGAAGACATATTTCTTCTGAATTTACAAAATAAAACTGAATTTTCCAGTGTTCTTGGTAATATCAGTCAAAATAAATCACCTCTTCTTATAAATGGGCTTCTTAGTTCTCAAAGAGCTCATATAGCTCACTATTTAAGCGCTAATTTAGAAAAAAAGCTAGTGCTTGTAACCTCAAACGAGATTGAAGCTGAGCGTATATATACAGACTTGGAGTTTTATAATCCGGATAGAGTTTTATTTATTAAAAACGAAGAAACTAGATTTTATGCCATAGAAGCCAAGGATAGAAAAGAAGAAAGCAAAAGAATAGAATCTCTTATTAGGCTTGCACAGGAAGACTATGACATTCTAGTTTTATCAGTTGAGACTCTAATGAGAAAGTATTTGCCTAAAAGACTTTATGTGGAAAGCAAGCCGGATTTAGAAATAGGTTCAATCTGGAATTTGGCAGAGCTAGTTGATTTACTCGTTCATTATGGCTATGAGAGAGAAGCAAGAGTAGAAGGACCAGGACAGATTTCTCTTCGTGGAGGGATTCTGGATATATACCTGCCAACTGCTGAGCTTCCTTATAGATTGGAATTTTTTGACGATGAAATTGATTCTATACGAACCTTTGATCCGATAAGTCAGAAATCTATAGAAAAAATTAAACAGATTACTATCAGTCCAGCTAGAGAATTTTTATTTAGAGAAGGCTTTGAAGAAGCAGCTAAGAGGCTTTCTGATGATTTAAGCAAATCTAGCAATGATGACCTAGCTTTTGACATTGAAAGAATTTCTGAGGGTCATTACTTTGAAGGTATGCATAAGTATATAGATTATATATATCCAGATGAAAGAAAGGATTTATTTTCTTATATTAATAAAGAAGCTATTTTTGTGATTCATGAGCCAAATAGAGTTTTGGAAAAAGGGGAAAACTATTTCGAAGAGTTTTCTGAAGATTATAAACACGCTCTTGAAAAGGGCTTTGCGTTAAAAGGACAAGGAGAGCTGCTTTATAATCTAGATTATGTTACTGAATACATGGGAAGCCATTTTATTGTATTGCAGTCGTTTCTTCCGAAGTCAGTTAAAGGGTTTAATACGGCTTCTATAGTGAATTTTGAAACAAGAGAGCCTGTGTCCTTTCAAGGAAAAATTCCAGCGCTACTGGAGGAAATAAAATACCAGAAAAAGCAAGGCTATACTATAGTTCTAGTTGAAAGAGATGAAGATACTATAATGAGCCTTTATAAAGAGCTTTCGAATGCTTCTTTGGAGCCTATATATCTAAGAGATAGAAAAGCTGAAATTCCAGAGGGGAAAGTAGTTTTAGTAAAAGGAAGACTTACTGAAGGCTATGTTTACTCCAAAAGCAAGCTTGCTGTAATATCTGATAAAGAAATGTTTGGAGTAACCAAAAAAAGCTCAAAACAAAAAATCAAGCACAAGGGTAAAAAAATAGAAAGCTTTATAGATTTAAAAGCTGGAGATCACGTAGTTCATGAAACTTACGGGGTAGGTAAGTTCGTAGGTATAGAATCCAAGAAGTTTGATGATATAAGAAAAGACTATATAAAAATAGTCTATAGTGCTGGAGATGCCCTGTATGTTCCTTTATCGCAGATGGATAAAGTTCAAAAGTACATCGGTACTGGAGCTGGGGATGCTGTAAAGCTAAACAAGCTTGGAACCTCTGAATGGAAAAAGACAAAAGCAAAAGCCAAAAAAGCAGTAGACGAGATTGCTCAGGATTTAATTGATTTATATGCCGAAAGAAGAGACGCAAGAGGCTATGCATTTACAGAAGACACTCCTTGGCAAAAGGAGTTTGAGTCGCTATTCCCTTATGAAGAAACTGTAGACCAAATAAATGCCATAGAGGATGTCAAAAAAGACATGCAAAACATCAAGCCTATGGATAGACTTATTTGTGGTGATGTAGGATACGGGAAGACCGAGGTGGCTATTAGAGCTATATTTAAATCTTGCATGGATTCTAAGCAGGTAGCTTTTTTAGTTCCTACGACTATACTTGCTCAGCAGCATTACAATAATTTAAAAGAGAGATTTGCAGGATATCCTATTAGAGTTGAGGTAGTGAGTAGATTTAAAACAAAAAAAGCTCAAGAACAAATCATTGACGATGCCAGAAGAGGTTTAGTT
Source organism: Acetoanaerobium sticklandii (assembly GCF_000196455.1). Lineage (NCBI taxonomy): Bacteria > Bacillati > Bacillota > Clostridia > Peptostreptococcales > Filifactoraceae > Acetoanaerobium > Acetoanaerobium sticklandii. Next base: position 557,711 of record NC_014614.1, read on the forward strand.
GATGTATTGATTGGAACACATCGTATATTATCAAATGATGTTTCATTCAAAGATTTAGGGCTTCTTGTAGTGGACGAAGAACAGCGTTTTGGAGTGAAGCATAAAGAGCTGCTTAAAAAGCTTAAAAAGGATGTAGATGTACTTACTCTTTCTGCGACTCCTATTCCGAGAACCTTGCATTTCTCATTGTCTGGAATTAGAGATATGAGTCTGCTTGAAGAACCACCAGAAGATAGACATCCTATAATGACTTATGTGACTGAGGCTAGAGAGGGAATAATTCTAGATGCCTTAGAAAGAGAGCTTGCAAGAGGCGGTCAGGTATTTTTTGTATACAACAGAGTTCAAACTATTGATAAGATGGCTGATATAATAAGAAGACTGGTTCCAGATGCTAACTTAGCGGTTGCTCATGGGCAGATGAGTCCTAGACAGCTTGAAAATATAATGGTGGATTTTTTAGAAAAAGAGTATGATATTTTATTGTCTACCACGATAATAGAAACTGGTATGGATATATCAAATGCAAATACTATGATAGTTTATGATGCAGATAAAATGGGACTATCGCAGCTTTATCAGTTAAGAGGAAGAGTAGGAAGATCCTCTAGGCAAGCCTATGCTTACTTTATGTATCAAAAGGATAAGGTTCTTACCGAAGTGTCTGAAAAGCGTCTTAAAGCAATTAAAGAATTTACTGAGTTTGGAAGTGGATTCAAAATTGCTATGAGAGACTTAGAAATACGTGGAGCTGGAAATATCCTAGGTGAAAGACAGCATGGACACATGACTGAAATAGGATATGATTTGTACGTTAAGATGCTAGATGCTGCGATTAGAAATCTTCAAGGACAGGTCGTAGAGCAAAAAGTAGACACGGAAATAGAACTCGATATCAATGCATACATCCCAGAAAACTATATCGACGATGAAATGAGCAAGATTGAGATTTACAAAAAAATAGCATCAATCGAAAGCAAGCAAGACCTTTATGAAATAGAAGAGGAAGTAGAAGATAGATTTTCAAATATACCAGAGCCTGTTAGAAATCTTATGCATATAGCGTATATAAAAGCTCTTGGAGAAAAACTTGGAATACTTAAAATAAAACAAAATGAAACAGTTATTTCTTTTGTTGGTCCAACTCCTGAAAGTAGCGTGAAAAAAGACTTTAAGGAAAAGGAAAGTTACAAGTTAATTACAAACATATCATCCTTCCTAGAAATGATGTTATAATACCTTTATGAATTTTAAGGAGTTGATTATTAGGTGAAAAAATTATTAAGTTTGATAATGTCATCGCTGATGATATTCAGTTTGGCAGCTTGCTCAAATACAGCATCTGCTAATGAATGGGCAGCGAAAGTAAATGATGTAGAAATTTCATACTCTGATTATGAAAAAAATCTAGCGATTATTAAAAAACAAATTGAAGCTACAGTGGGCGCTGATATTTGGACTCAAGACTCAGGACAAGGTAAAACCTATAATGAGATTTTGAAAGACCAAGTATTAGAAAAACTAATTGAAGATCAGCTGATATTGGCTGAGGCAAAAAAAGAGAACATAACAGTTGATGCTGATGAGTTTGAAAAAGAATTCACTCAGTTTAAAGAGCAAGTTAAAAGCTTACCGGATTATGAAACCTTTTTAAAAGAAGAAGGTATTACAGATGAATTTTTAAAGAAGCAATTAGAAACAGATACCATAGTATTTGAGTATAAGGAAAAATTCATGGAGAAAAATACACCTTCTGAAGAAGACTTAAAAAAATACTACGATGACAATCAAGAAAACTACAATGTAAATGAAGTTAAAGCATCTCACATATTATTAAAAACAGTAGATGAAAATTTTGTTCCTCTACCAGAAGATAAAATTGCAGAAATTAAAAAAGAGGCAGAAGCTGTACTTGCAAAAGTAAATTCTGGTGAAGATTTTGCAGTTCTTGCTAAAGAGTATTCACAAGATGAGGCATCAGCTGTAAACGGAGGAGATTTAGGCTTCTTTGCTAAAGGTGTTATGGTTAAAGAGTTTGAAGATGTTGCTTTTTCTCTTGAGCCTAACCAAGTCTCTGATTTAGTTGAGACAACTTACGGATACCACATAATAAAAGTTTTTGAAAAGAAAAACGAAGTTACTCCTTTTGAAGATGTAAAAGAAAACATAAAGAATGAGCTAGCTCAAAAATCTTATTTAGATTTTGTTGCATCATTAAAGGAAAGTGCTAAAATAGAAAAAAATGATGCTGCTCTAAAAAAAGCTGATGAAGAGTCAAAGAGCGAATCACAAAACGAGGAACAACCAGCTGAGGAAGAAAGTACAGAAAATTAATATATTGCAAATTATTAACCTAAGTTTAAAGGAGCAGTAAAAATGGAGCTTACACATATCGATGAAAAGGGTCATGTCAAGATGGTGGATGTAGGAGAAAAAGCTATATCTGCAAGGGAAGCTAAAGCCCAAGCAATTGTTAAGATGAATCCAGAAACCCTAATGCTTATCTGCGAAGGGAAAATGCCTAAGGGAGACGTATTCTCTTGTGCTAGAATAGCAGGGATTATGGCTTCTAAAAAAACGCATGAGCTAATACCGATGTGTCATAATTTGCCTATAGATTCAGTCGAACTTGATATAACGCCTATGGGAAACGACCGTGTATATATCACTGCAGTTGCAAGATGCCATTATAAGACTGGAATCGAAATGGAAGCTTTAACAGCTGCTACTGTTGCAGCCCTTACGATTTATGATATGTGCAAGGCCGTTGATAAAAAAATGGAAATAAGCGAAATATTTTTATTAGAAAAAACCGGTGGAAAATCGGGACATTTTTTAAGAAATAATGATTGATTGCAAAGCAGGTATTTAATAAATACCTGCCTTTTGTTGTGAGGAGGTTAATTCATGAGTAAAAACTCATTTTTAAAGGGAGCTGTTGTTCTGGGAGTTGCAGGTCTTATAGTAAAGATCTTAGGAGCTTTTTTTAGAATACCTCTTGGAAGATTGATAACTAGTGAAGGTATGGGCTATTACCAGACAGCTTATCCTATATATGTATTATTGCTTTCGATTTCTACATCTGGATTTCCTATAGCTATATCAAAAATGGTATCTGAAAGAAGAGCTGTCGGAAATTATAAAGGTGCACATAGAGTATTTACTATCACATTGAAAATACTACTTGTTTTAGGCCTGCTTACGTTTTCAATATTCTTTTTTGGTGCAAGAATTATTGTTAACGCACTTAACAACCCAAATGCATATTATTCCATGGTAGCTTTGGCTCCAGCTTTGTTGTTTGTGCCTATAATGGCTGCGTACAGAGGATATTTTCAAGGTAGAAACAATATGACACCTACAGCTGTATCTCAGATTATAGAGCAATCAGCTAGAGTAGGATTTGGCTTGATACTAGCATATTTTCTTATGCCAAAAGGTCTAGATTATGCAGCAGCTGGAGGTTCTTTTGGAGCTACAGCAGGAGCAATATTTGGCATGGCATTTATTTTGTTTGTATATTACATAAATAAGCCTAAAATTGAAAAAGAACTTTTGAAAAGTGAAGAATTTGAAGAAGAAAGCTATAAAGTAATAATAAAAAGTATGCTCACTATTGCTCTTCCTATTATAATAGGAGCTTCTGTTATGCCTATTATGAATATGATAGATGTTTCTATAGTAATAAATAGACTTATGGCATCTGGTTATACTCAAAGTGAGGCCAATGCACTTTATGGACAGCTCACAGGAATGGCTGCAACCTTAATAAATCTGCCACAAGTATTAACTATGTCTATAGCCATGAGTATAGTGCCAGTAGTATCTCAAGCATATGCGCTTAGAGATATGGAGAGTGTAAAGGAAAATGCAAACCTAAGTGTAAGAATGGCAGTGCTTTTAGGACTACCATCTGGAGTTGGACTTATGGTTCTTGCTACGCCTATAATGCAGCTTCTATATCCTAACGAGCCAGCATCAATAGGACAGATACTATTTTTTATGTCACTTGGAGTAGTTTTTTTAAGCTTAATTCAAACACTAACAGGAATTCTTCAGGGCTTAGGAAAATCTCAAATTCCAGTTATGAATCTTTTCATAGCAGCTATATTTAAACTAGTATGCACATATACTCTTACATCTATTCCTTCGCTTAATGTAAAAGGAGCGGCAATAGGTACTGTGCTTGCATACATGATAGCTGCAGGACTTGATATATATTGGGTTAGAAAACTTCTTAATATAAAATTTGATATAAACCATCTTCTGATAAAACCTCTTTTAACAGCAGCTATTATGGGAGTAGTTGCGAAACTTACTCATATGGGACTTACTGATAAGCTAGGGAATTCATTATCTACTGTCATAGCCATAGTATTAGCGATAATTGTTTATGTTGTAGTGCTTATTCTAATTGGAGGAATAACTAAAGAAGAGATAGAAAAATTACCTAAAGGCAAGAAGCTAAGTAAATTCATTCCATCTAAAAAATAAATCATAATAAATTTCTAATATGAAATGTAATTAACTAAAAACCAATAGTTATTTATGAATTGAAAATCACTAGCTACTATATAAATGGTTTTTTAACCAAATAGATTAAGGAACTGCTTAGAAATAGAAAAGTAAAATATTATAGTTTTTAACATTAAACTATGATACTCTATTTGACTTATCAGGCAGTCCTTTTTTATTTTGGATATAGCTGGATATCTGAATTATTTTAAATTAGGAGAGTTCTCGTTATTTATTATTGCTAAGGCTAATATGACTTTTATTTTATAGAGTGT
>NC_014614.1:565000-567500 GCF_000196455.1 Acetoanaerobium sticklandii
TATCGGGGGACCACCCCCGAAGGCTAAATACTACCCAGCGACCGATAGAGAATAGTACCGTGAGGGAAAGGTGAAAAGAACCCCGGGAGGGGAGTGAAATAGAACCTGAAACCCTATGCTTACAAGCTGTAGGAGTCCTTTATATGGATGACTGCGTACTTTTTGTAGAACGGGCCAACGAGTTGCAATATGTTGCAAGGTTAAGTATTTAAGATACGAAGCCGCAGCGAAAGCGAGTCTTAAATGGGCGTTTTAGTTGCATATTGCAGACCCGAAACCAGGCGACCTACCCATGGTCAGGATGAAGTTTCCTTAACCGGAAATGGAGGTCCGAACCCACGCACGTTGAAAAGTGCGGGGATGAACTGTGGGTAGAGGTGAAATTCCAATCGAGCCTGGAGATAGCTGGTTCTCTCCGAAATAGCTTTAGGGCTAGCGTCAGAGTTTAGATTGCAGGAGGTAGAGCACTGACTGTCCTAGGGGCCCTTTGGGTTACCGAAGACTATCAAACTCCGAATGCCTGTATATTATATCTGGCAGTCAGACTATGAGTGATAAGATCCATGGTCAAGAGGGCAACAGCCCAGACCGTCAGCTAAGGTCCCAAAATGTGTGTTAAGTGGAAAAGGATGTGGGATTGCCCAGACAACCAGGATGTTGGCTTAGAAGCAGCCATTCATTTAAAGAGTGCGTAATAGCTCACTGGTCGAGTGGTCCCGCGCCGAAAATTACCGGGGCTCAAACACACTACCGAAGCTACGGATTCATACTTATGTATGAGTGGTAGGAGAGCGTCGTATACGGGCTGAAGCTGTACCGTAAGGAGCAGTGGACTGTATACGAGTGAGAATGTTGGCATGAGTAGCGAGATGGATGTGAGAATCATCCAGGCCGAAAACCCAAGGTTTCCTGAGCAAGGTTCGTCCTCTCAGGGTTAGTCGGGACCTAAGCCAAGGCCGAAAGGCGTAGGTGATGGACAACAGGTGTAGATTCCTGTACCACCAATTATCGTTTGAGTGATGGAGTGACACAGAAGGATAGGCGATCACACAGTTGGATTTGTGTGTCCAAGCATTGAGGAAGTAGCCGCAGGCAAATCCGCGGTTACAATTCTGGGATGTGATGGGGAGCGAAATTTAGTAGCGAAGTCGTTGATTTCACGCTGTCAGGAAAAGCTTCTAGCGAGATAAAAGGTGCCCGTACCGCAAACCGACACAGGTGGGTGGGGAGAGAATCCCAAGGCCAGCGAGAGAACTGTTGTTAAGGAACTCGGCAAAATTACCCCGTAACTTAGGGAGAAGGGGTGCCTCATTAGTGTTAACGCATGAAGAGGCCGCAGAGAATAGGCCCAAGCGACTGTTTACCAAAAACATAGGTCTCTGCTAAACCGCAAGGTGAAGTATAGGGGCTGACGCCTGCCCGGTGCTGGAAGGTTAAGGGGATGTGTTAGAGCAATCGAAGCACTGAACTTAAGCCCCAGTAAACGGCGGCCGTAACTATAACGGTCCTAAGGTAGCGAAATTCCTTGTCGGGTAAGTTCCGACCCGCACGAAAGGCGTAACGATTTGGGCGCTGTCTCAACAACAGACTCGGTGAAATTGTAATTCCGGTGAAGATGCCGGATACCTGCGACAGGACGGAAAGACCCCATGGAGCTTTACTGTAGCTTAGCATTGGATTTAGGTAGTATATGTACAGGATAGGTGGGAGGCTTTGAAAGTAGGACGCCAGTTTTGCTGGAGCCATCCTTGGGATACCACCCTTGTACTATCTGGATTCTAACCACGATGAGTGAATCCTCATCTGGGACACTGCTTGGCGGGCAGTTTGACTGGGGCGGTCGCCTCCCAAAATGTAACGGAGGCGCTCAAAGGTTCCCTCAGCACGGTCGGAAATCGTGCGTAGAGTGTAAAGGCAAAAGGGAGCTTGATTGCGAGACATACAGGTCGAGCAAGGACGAAAGTCGGACTTAGTGATCCGGTGGTACCGCGTGGAAGGGCCATCGCTCAACGGATAAAAGCTACCCTGGGGATAACAGGCTGATCTCCCCCAAGAGTCCACATCGACGGGGAGGTTTGGCACCTCGATGTCGGCTCATCACATCCTGGGGCTGTAGTAGGTCCCAAGGGTTGGGCTGTTCGCCCATTAAAGTGGTACGCGAGCTGGGTTCAGAACGTCGTGAGACAGTTCGGTCCCTATCCGTCGCAGGCGTAGGAAATTTGAGAGGATCTGTCCTTAGTACGAGAGGACCGGGATGGACGCACCTCTGGTGCACCAGTTGTCACGCCAGTGGCACAGCTGGATAGCTACGTGCGGAATGGATAAGTGCTGAAGGCATCTAAGCACGAAGCCAACCTCAAGATAAGATTTCCCTCCGCAAGGGTAAGACCCCAGGAAGACTACCTGGTTGATAGGCTCTAGGTGTAAGTGCAGTAATGTATTGAGCTTAAGAGTACTAATAGGTCGAGGACTTGACCTAACTTAGGATTATGATATGCAG